>NZ_CALXNG010000032.1:0-22151 GCF_944389695.1 Candidatus Parakkermansia intestinigallinarum | reverse complement strand
CAACCCGTCGCCACGCGTCCGCTGGGCATCCGCAAGGACGGCACCTGGTACACCTACGGCTGGGATCTCACGAAGAAAGCCCCCGACGGCCGTAAGGGGGATTGGACAAATGCGCAGCATTTGCCCGAAGGGCGAGGAGCCGTGAGGCGGCTCCGAGTCAACATCTGCGAGGTCTTCGGCTCGGACGGTTACATCAAGACGGCCTACACCTACACGCCCTACGGCTCCGTGACGGCCAACGGCAACGTCACCCAGCCCATCCAGTGGAGCAGTGAATACAACGACACTGAGCTCGGCCTGGTCTACTACAACTACCGCCACTACAATCCGGCGGATGGTAGATGGTCAAGCCGAGATAAAATGCAGGAGACCGAGAATAAGAACTTATATTTACTAGCAAATAATTTGCCTAGCCTTTATACAGATAAAATTGGGCTGGCTGTTACGTTAGAAGATTGCAATAGACTTAAAGCTAAAGTGGAAACAGGCAGCCATCGTCTATCCCGTCAAATAACCAAACTTGTCAAAGAATTGAAGAGGACCTGTGGTCTACCTCCTATCTTCTGTTTTGCCTGTCCCCCAAAGGGTCGTGGGACTTTAGGTAGTTTTTCTCCGAATAAAGACAGTAAGGGGAATTATCTTCGAACTGGACGACTGATATTCTATGTCAGTGGCATGACAAGTATTGAACATTTTATCGGTGTTATTCAACACGAATTAATTCATGCTGTTCAAAATTGCCGGACCAATAGAAACAAAGAAATAAAAAAACTAGGTTCTTGTAGAGCTTCCGTATATCGAGAAATAGTTGCCTACTTAGAGGGGGGGAACTGCCGACATGAAGCAAACGTGAGAGAATGCGTGATAAGGAGCGCTGCAAATTCAGCTTATTTTTACCATTGCAACAATGATTGGAGGAGAGCATATGAAATTGCAAAAGAAGGATATGAAAAAGTTCCGAAGAAGTACAATCCTTTCCGTTAATGTCGACATTAGATCCTTCGTTTTTATGTTAGCCCTGTTTTCATCCTGCAACAGCTATAACATGAAGAGTGAATACTGTTCCGATTTTTATAGAGAGGCAAACTATGACAAAATAGTACAGCTTAATAAAACGATCGTTACAGCTGCAACTCGGGTTGATGTATTGCTTCTTGATGAAAAGGGAGTATTCAAGACCTGGATTTTGTCTCAAGATGAAATAGATGAGTTAATAAATCATCTACCTAACTGCACTGTGCTTCATGGTCAAACATCAGGACTGCTCACCTGCGTATACGATGAGCGTACTAATGAGTTAGGGATTCTCCTTTCTACAAGAACTACTACAGGAACTACAAGAAAAATGGCTGTGACGCTTACAGAAAAATATATAATAGCAATCACGAAGAGTAGACCTCCTGATGAGGTAGAGGATTCGAGACACTTTGGAAGAGATTCCGGAGTTGACGAATGATTTTTTCAATGTCATTAATGCATACTGGCTCGAACCATTAAAGACTAAAATTAGGGCACTGCGTTTGTTCGCTGTGCCCTAATTCAAAAAGTAAAACTACGATGAACTTTTAGCGTATTGTAGTGTAGAGGTCAGGATAAAGTTTCTACTGCAACATCTATATTTTCGTCAGGTTTCTCCGCGTAATGAGTCCGTTATTTATGGACGATGTGCAAGGTATGTTTGGCATACTTGCAGCTGTAGGCATAGCGTTCGCACTGGGGGGGCTTGAAGAAACTGGGTGAGGACGCCGACGAACACCAAGAAGCAAAAAAAGACTTGTATGATTCTCTGAGTAAGGGCAATCTCAATAATGTAGAAAGCCAAGTGACGCGATATCAAGGAACAGGGAAAAAAGTACTAAAACAAAGCGCGAAATGCGCAGAGAAAGGGTCAAAACTCATCAAAAGATACCACTAATAGGAACAGATGAAACAGGGGAACTTAGAATTGACTCTCGGAGACAAGATGCTTGCCATTTTGTATTATGGCGCCTATGCTTGTGGTAACGTCGTGTCACTCTATTTGTATGTGCGTTATCGAACGATCATACAGACCCGCGCCGATTTTTATTATACCTTCATCTACTCGATGCCCCTGATCTTGATGTACCATATACCGGGCTATGATAAATTACCTCGGGTTTTCAAATACACGTTCAATGCTCTTACCTTACTGTATTTCACAGCTGGTGGTCTGAGTGTGGAGTATATTGGATCTGGTCAGGAAGATACCTATCAGGGGTACACCTATGTGGCGTGGTGCGTCTATATTGTGCTGCTTATAGCTTTATGTGCGGCCATCACGATCTACTACGTGCGTGAACCTGTCAAAGCTAAAACGACGGAGTCCGGAAGGATGTGAGGGCAGCGTTGCGGCAAGTGCCGAATAAAGGAGGATGGCTATTCCCTGCGTAACCTTCCGTAATCCGGCTCATCGCTCTGTGACACGAGGCGAGCATACAGATGCATATCTCGACACGCGAAGAAAGCAACAAGCGGCCCCATGCCGGCGTCGGAGAGTAAGAGCGGCATCGTCCTGCGGGGCATCTCGCCGGGCGGCTTGAAATCCTGCGCCAACTGACCCATCCATGCCCACCGCCGAACTTTCGGCGGTGGGCATTTGCCTTCCGTCGGAGTGTCTTCGGATGTACGAGCAGAGAAGAGAGCCCTGAGGGCTCCCGATGTCGCGAAAACCAAAGACCACGGCTTGACAAGCACGCAGGTTGTCGCTTATCTCAGCGAGAACAGCGCGGCTCGCGTGCAAAGCTCCATTATTCCTACGTCTGACTATACGGCTACTACACTAGTCGTGGATGGCTTCGTCACCACGCAGACCGACCATCAGGGCATCACCGGCACCTTCACCCGAGCCTACACCGCGACGGGCATCACGCAGACCGCCACGGACGGCCGCGGCAACACTAGGATCCCGGCCTAAGTTGCGGCCTTCGATGCACCACCCTCCGTGGCCGAACGTGGTGCCGCTAGGTTCCAGATGCATTGAAGGAGAAATGTACAAGCTCCCAAAGGGTTTAGCCCAACGGTTGAGTAAGCACCAACGGCTCAAAGCAGAATCAAGGTGTAGTCGGACGTCCCGCTACAGCGGCTGGCCCGAGACGGGTCAGCCGCTTTTTGGTGCGATCGAGCAAGCACGCGTGCGGCGACTTCCTCCGAAGCCCCTGAGCGCCGCATTTTGACACGCGGCCCAAGGTATGAGCATACAGATTCATACCGCGACACGCGAAGAAAGCAACAACCGAGCCATGCCGGCGCCGGAGAGTAAGACCAAGAGAGGCATCGTCCTGCGGGGCATCTCGCTGGGGTCGCTTGAAATCCTGCGCCAACTGGCCAATCCCCTGTCCACCGCCGAAAAGAGAAAAAACTCTCGGCGGTGGACATGCGCGTTCTGGCAGAGTTCCTCTGGGTGCATGGAGCCCCGATCGAGGAAGTCCTCGACACCGTCTACAACACCCCCACGCAGGTCGCCCGCAAAGCCGCCGCCTTCGCCCTGCAGATCAGCCCGGCAGAACTGCGCAGCATCACCGGAGCCCTGGCGGCAGACCGAGCCGCCATCCGGAGTGCCGGCGCAGAACCCCTGCCGGATGCCGACGCCCCTGCAAGCCCAAACGTGCCCCCCCCGCGCTCGTAGCCTCATGGGTATTCACCATCGCACGAGCAGAGAAGGGGAGCACGGCGGGCTTCCTCCCGATGTCGCGAAAACAAAAGGCTGCGGCTTGACAAGCACGCAGGACGTCGCCTATACTAACGATAACACCATGGCTCGACTGCACACCGAAACCATCCCCACCTCCACCCTCGCGGCAACCGCCCGGGTCGTGGATGGCTTCGTCTCCGCGCAGAGCGCTCATCGGGGCCGCCCCGAATCCGGCACCCGAGCCTACAGCGCCCTCGGCAAGGTCAAAGACATTATTCCGAGCAGGCTCCGTCTGCGCGGCTTTCGCTGCCAGCAAGGGGACACAGGCCCAGCCGGCTTCGCATCCGAATCGTATTCATGTCGGCCATAGGATGAGGCTTTTTTGACGAAGTTGAAACACGAATGAAAACGCATCTCCTGAAAATGATCGGCTTCTCGTTGTGCATCGGAGGCTTCTTGAGCAGTTGCATCCCCATGCAGACGTCGGAGGCGCAGCAAAATGCCGAGCGAAGGGAAGTGAGCCTGCCGAGCGAGCCTCAGATCTACGCGGCGCTGTACGACTGTCGCACGCGCACGACCGCACAGGGTGAGACTCATATCATGACCATGGATGAACAGCCGGATGTGCCGCGAGGCACCCGTTTGGCATTGACCAAATTGACCTACCGAGTCGTGCCGATGTGCCACGGGGGCAAGATCTGCCAACTGTTTGCCACGTTCAAAGCCCTCGATTCGGGAATCGTCTTTGAGGAGGGAGCCGCTTTTCCTTGGCCGCCTTCCGGCATGGAAGACGAGCAGAGCATTTACCGAGAATTCCAACTGCGCGTAGCCCCGAATTTTGTCCGGCTAGCAGCCCCGGCTCGGTCCCATGCGGCAAGGCCCGGAGCAGAAACCGTGAACCCCAAGCCCACATCAGCCCGATGAAGCCGACCCGTACTGCACTTCTTCTGGGTGTTAGCTTGCTCGGCGCGAGCCTGTTTCCATCCTGCGACTCCGTTCGCGAGCAACGGCTCTTTTATGCCGTGGCGGCCGGTGACTCCGAGCAGTTGAGCCGGCTGCTCGACGAAGGCGCGGACGTCAATGCAGCATACGCCTACCGCGACTACACCCCGCTGCACTTGGCGGTTTGGGCAGGCGACGCGGGCCTCGCTCGCCTGCTCATCGAGAGGGGGGCGGACGTGAACGCCCGAAGCTCTTGTGACGAGACGCCGCTCTTTCGCGCCCGAAATGCTGACGTCGCCCGCCTGCTCATCGAGAAGGGCGCCGATGTCCGCGCCGAGACGGAATCCGGCAGAACCGCTCTCCATTCCGCCATGAGCGCCGACGTTGCCCGCCTGCTCATCGAGCACGGGGCGGACGTGAATGCGGCGGATCAGAACGGCAGAACCCCGCTGCATCAGGCCAACGGCGCCGCTCCGGCACGCCTGCTCATCGAGCGGGGAGCGCGAGTCAATGCGGCAGATCGGGAGGGCCGCACACCGCTGCACACGGCTTGGAATGCCGATATCGCCCGCCTGCTCATCAGCAAGGGCGCCGATGTCCGTGCGCGCGACAAGCGCGGCAAGACGCCCCTGCACGTGATTCGCAACGCCGAGGTCGCTCGCCTGCTCATCGCCAAGGGGGCAGAGGTCAATGCCAAGAGCGACGTCGGCCTGACGCCGCTGCACGAGACGGGCTTCAGTTGGGGCGAAGCCGCCACGGCCCGCTTGCTCATCGAACAAGGCGCGGAGGTGCAGGCCCGGAGTGAGGACGGACGCAGCCCGCTGCACGAGGCGGCCTACTACGGCAACATCGACGTCGCCCGCGTGCTCCTCCGGCATGGAGCCGATGTGCATGCAAGAGATCGGCAAGGCGAGACTCCGTTGGATCTGGCTGTCCGCCGAGGCAAAACCGAGGTCGCTCGCTTGCTCATCGAACAAGGCGCGGCAGGCTCTCCTTCTCGGGCGACTCATGAATGAGCATGTCGAATCGTCTCAGCTGATACACGCAGCAAGGCGGGAGCAAAGCCTTGCGATAGACGCCTTCGGCCAATTTCTCCTTCTCAATCTTCACCATGTTATATTTCAACAACATACCGATGTTCCCGCGGCGCGGCTCGCGCACCGGGCTCCTGCCTTGCGCCGGCCGGCTGGCCGCCTGCCTGCTGGCGGGCTTGCTGCTGAGCTCCTGCGGCTGGGCGAGCAGCGCGGAGGACCCCTCCGAGGGCCTGATCCTGCACGGCTTTGCCACCCGCAACGGCGGGAGCCGCGGCTATGCCATTGAGCTCGACGGCCCCGATCGCTACGCCCGCGCTCTGGACCGCGTTCTGCAGCTCGCCTCCGCGCCCGCCGCAGCGCCTGAGCCCGACACCCGCACCGCGGAGCAGAAGGCAGAAGACGAGGCATACGGCAACATCGCCAACAAGAGCTCCCTTGCCGAAGTGGACGCTCTGCTTCGCTCCGTGGCCGATGTGAACGCCGTCTACCGCGATGGGAGTACGCCGCTGCATCGCGCCGCCCGGAGCGCGAGCCCCGACGTCGTGCGCCTGCTCATCGACCGGGGCGCCCACGTGAACGCCGTTGACAGGGCAGGGGCCACGCCCCTGCATGAGGCCGCGGCATATGATTGGGCCACGGAAGGCGGAAGGGGCGACGTCGTGCGCCTGCTCCTCGACCGGGGCGCCCGCGTGAACGCCGTTGACAGGGCTGGGGCCACGCCGCTGCATCGCGCCGCACAGAGCGCGAGCGTCGACGTCATGTGTCTGCTCATCGCCAAGGGCGCCCGCGTGAACGCCACCGATAAGGACGGCGTCACGCCCCTCTACACGGTCGTGGATGAGGAGCGGCCCGAGGCTGTGCGCGCGCTGCTGGAGCGGGGTGCGGACGCGAACATCGGGGACGGGGACGGCATCACCCCGCTGCTCGTCGCGGTGGGGCTGGGGAATGAGCCTCTGGCGAAACTCCTCTTGCAGCACGGCGCGCGCGTCAATGCCGCGCATGAGAGAAAATGGACGCCCCTGCACGTGGCGGCGTACAACGGCCGCCTCGGCCTCATCCCCCTGCTCCTCTCCGCCGGTGCCGATCCCGACGCTAAAACGGTCGACGGCAAGACGCCGTTGGATTTAGCGGAGGCCGTGGCTGAAAACGATGCCCTGCCCGGCGCCACCCGCCAACTCGCCGCATCATGCGCGAAGCTGTTGCGCGAAGCCATGGCCGAGCGGAAGAGATAGCAATGTTTCTGCCATATGGACAGCCATACGGAAACAGGAAGCTCGGCACTAGTCTTTTTGATGACAAGATTCCTAAGCTGCGCGCCTACAGCCCCCTGCCGCGACACGCGAAGAAAGCAACAAGCGGCCCCATGCCGGAGCCGGAGAGTAAGACTAGGAGCGGCATCGTCCTGCGGATCATCTCGCCGAGCGGCTTGACATCCTGCGCTAACTGACCCATCCATGCCCACTGCCGTGCTTTCGGCGGTGGGCATCTGCCTTCCGGCGGAGCTTCTTCGGATGTACGAGCCGGAGGAAGAGAACCGAGCCGGGCTCCCTCCCGATGACGAGAAACAAAAGCCGTCGGCTTGACAAGCACGCAGGACGTCGCTTATACTAACGATAGCAGCATGACTCGCCTGTACAGCAAAGCCATCCCCACCTCCGATCTCGCGCCCGCCGCAGGCATCACGCAGACGGCCACGGACGGCTGCAGCAACACCGCGACCACGCACACTGCCTCCGTCTATGCTGCGCCCTCCGCCGACACCAACGCTCAGAGCAAAACCGCCTGCTGTCAATACGAGCGCCGAAGCCGCAAGGTCGCCGAATGGGGCACCGCCACCCCAAGCCCCCGAAGCTATGATAAGCAAGCGGGGAATATCACCTTCGCATTCGACCTAAATCTGCAATCCTTTTATTGATGAGAGATATGAAAGTACATATATTCTACAAAGCCGTGTTTTATGTAGCCTTTGTGACTGCGGTGATGAGTTGTGCGTCCTTTTTCGCCTCTCATCTCGAAGCGCTACCGTCATACCTGAGACCCTGGATCTCGGCGGGGCTTGCCATCGGACTGTGTTTCTTAACCGTACACCTTTTCAACAAGTGGAAGGCGGCTGAAATGCAACGCCGACAACGGCTGGCTCAACTTAGACGCGGGGAAACGGTTTCGGACCCGCCGGCGATCTCTTCCCGGCTCTCTGCGGTAGTGGAAGTTCTGAGTGTTTTGTTCTTTCTCGCCTTGTACTTCATGATAGGATAATCCAAGAGCTTTCCACGCGAGCGTTGCTGCAACTGATGGATAGATACGGGAGACGAGCGCGTCGCATGATAAGCTGCCCTGCCGACGCATATGATGCAAGCGGCCCCGTGAAGCGACAGCCCACAGCCCCCCTGCCCTTGACTCATCCGCCGCATCCCGCGCGGATGGGGTGTGCCGTCGCCGACCTGCGCCGCCACGCGCCTCCGAGTCAAAGCCCCCGAAGGCTTGTAGGGAGATGGGACAAATGCGCAGCGTTTGCCCCGCAGGGGCGAGCTGCCGATGGGGCGGCAGCGAGCTCGGCCTCGTTTACGACAACGACCGCCACGACAACCCGGCGGCCGAGATCAGTTAAAGTTTCCTGAAAGTTCCCAAAAATGCTAATGAGCCGTATAGCAAGTATAACGCTGAGTTTGATAGGCTCTGCGGGGCGTGCACAAAAGGTTATTAAATAATTTGTATACAACAAAACAGGAATTAAAGGTCGCAAGGAAATGAAAATATATTACAGTTCTTTTATCATAAGCCTATTGCTGTTGATTCCCATATGCGTATGTTCGAGTTGTTCTTGTAAAAAGGATGGACAGTTATGCACGCAAGAAACAGATTGCGAGTTTTACATGCGTTCTAGTGAGGGCGTTCGCTACCCTATGGTTGCAAAGCCGAATAAAAGAGAGGAGTTGCGAGCCAAGTTGCGACAGCTGAATACGATCGAGGAAGAGGCCGCTTCAAAGCTTCCGCCGGGCAGTACCGTCAGCTTCCTCCCGGGCTATTCTTATGTCTTCGTATGGGTGGAGTCCACTTCCCCCTTGCGTGAACATGATTTTATGGTTAGGAGGCGTACGCTCGGAGGATATACTGTTTTTTGTTTTGATGCAGAGGATTACTTTGAAACACGCTCGTGGGAGGAAGTAGAACGTGCACTCAAGGGTGATTATGAAATCGAAATGGACGGCATCACCGGACGGCTTGAAGATAACATGCCGAACATGTGAAGGATATTGACACTTGTCCTCATATACCGGCAGAAATGCCGGGAATGGCAGACCGTCAGAGCCATTCATGAAGTCTTGCCTTTGGGGAAAATTGATTGGAATGACGACAGGACGAGTCTTGCACGCCACGGGTTCAGTTGTTGCCGTAATCATATTTGAACAAGATGGATCATCAAAATCGTATAGACTGGAAAACACTGGGATTTGGAGCCGCGATATTGGATACAAATGAAGACAAAAGGATACTATCATTACAGGTCGCTTCTACCTGCGATGAAGTAGGTGAATTGTCCTACTATTTCAAGGCAGGTAGAGGTGAAGGAAGAATTGGCAAGGATGAAATCCGGATCGTTCGGACGGAGCGATTCACTTGTCTCATCCGTTTTCAGGAGGATGAATATTGCATTTGCAAATTAAGCGATGCCCTGATACGCCTATCCTACAAGGAGAACCGACGCATCGACTTCTCTCTTCCGAAATACATAGCTTCCCGATTAGTACGGAAAGCGCGAGTATTCGATAATCTAAACCGTCCGTTTGATGTAGATATTTCCGGAAACCACACCCTAGTCTCTTTTTTGCGAGGTTTTCTGTCGCTCATAACCTTGGGAATCATAAGCCCACCGCGAAAAAAAAGCATTATACCTCCTTTGTTTGAGGCCGATGAGGAGATGGAAAAGGCTCTTGTATTGGGCCTTGTTGCCATTCAGATGATTTATTGTCCTTTCGATTATGAAGACTGGGCATAATACGAAGTATGCAGCTTCCTCAATTTAGGACACAGTACCGGAGTTGTCCTCCATGTTTAAAGATCCGGATGAGTGTGTAATATAACCGAGCACAGCCATCCAAATGGAGAATGGGGCATGGTCAGACCTGTTGGTTCGTCGCAGGCAGATTGGCATCCTGCACCAACCCGTTCATACTCTGCCCGCCGCCGAGCTTTCGGCGGCGGGTCTTTGACTTCCGGCGGAGCGCCGCACGGTGCACGGGCAAAGGAGCGGAGATCTGCGGGCTCCCTCCCGATGACGTGAAAACAAAAGACGGCGTCTTGACATGCGCGGAGCGCGTCGCTTATACTAACGATAACACCATGACCCGCCTGCACAGCGAAAGCATCCCCGGCTCCATCCTCGCGCCCGCCGCTTGGGTCGCGGAGGGCTTCGGCACCGCGCAGGCCGATCATCAGGGCATTACCGAATCCCTCACCCGAGCCTACGCCGCCAACGGCAAGGCCGCCCAAGGCCACCGAAGGCGCGGAGGGGGATGGGACAAAGACGCAGCATATGCCCAGCAGGGGCGAGCCGCCAAGAGGGCGGCGGTGCGTTCCTCCGTCCGGAATCGGCCCCAAAGCCCGTTTCACGCAGTCGACAGCCGGAGACGGCAGAAGCTCAAGATTCTCCGCGTCATAGAAACTCACCCCTGAGCGACACCATGCGACATATCTATCAAGCAGCAGCCCTGATCGCCATCAGTTCCGTGACCCTGACCGCCTGCGGCGAGCGCACGGAACAGAAGTCCTTTCCCCTCTCCGAGTGCCGAGACAAACTTTTGGCAGACATCGGGAAAAATTACCCGAATGCCCGAGTCATCTACGAAGTGTTTGAGGACCACACCAACACGGAGGGGCCCGTCAAGATCCACGACGAGGTGGCGCGCGTGCGGTTCACCATCGTCGACCCGGAGTACCCGAAAGAGCAGCGGCACTCTCTCATCGTCTCCGGCTTCCCGGATCTGCGAGCGGCAGAGCTTGGGGAAGAGACAATTCAGGTTCAGTATCCGGTCGAGTGGGCACTGAGTCGTCTGAAGGACAAGGGCGGCAGATCCGTCGCGCCGAACGAGGTGCGCAGCTATTGGACGAAATGCTTTTTCGCGCCGGACTACGGCAGTATCTACAATGTGAAAGGGCTGGAACTCATCGGCGGAGAAAGCTATGCCTTGATTGAGCGCTGTTCGGCGAGTCCGGAACAGCTCATTCCCGAGGCAGAGGCAGGAAATGCGCAAGCTCAGTATCAGCTGGGGCAGATCTATGAAAAGGGACTGGTGATGGAGGAGAAATCCCCGAAGCTGGCCGCTCAGTGGTACCGTATGGCAGCAGAACAAGGAATGCCCGAGGCTCAGTACAACTTGGGCGTCCTCTATGCGGCCGGCATTGACGGCCCTCCCGATAAGGAACAAGCGTTGCACTGGTTGCAACAGGCCGAGCAGCAAGGGATTCATCAGGCGACCGAACAAATCAAAAAGCTGCGCTCCCCCGCCGAACAGCAAAAATAGTCTCGAGAACGCGGGCGGCTTCGGGGTTCTTTCATCGACTACCCAACTGACTAAGAGTCTACGGATGCAGCAGAAGATCATGCCATGCGGATATGAAGCGAAGGGCGAGCACCGTCTCATCCTCTCGTTTGGGAAGATGCTGCGGGCATGTGCGCCGGGAGTGGTTGGGCTAACGCTGCTGGCATGCGAGCAACCGGAGGAGAAAGCGCTCTTCCGGGCGGCTTGAGTCCTGCGCCAACTGACCCATCCATGCCCACCGCCGAAAGCTCCTACGGTGCGTATTATTTTGACGCAATGCGGTGCCGGTTTAAGCTTAAGACATTTCCGCTTGTTATAAAACACCGGATGAGAAATGAATATCAATAAACCTGAATTCAAACACTCATTGTTCGCTCCGCCTCGAGCCGAAAATTCCCCTGACACATGTGCAAGATAAGATTTGGGTTAAGGTAAAACTAACGATTTTTTGATTGATGTGCCTCTTTTATCTTGACGACGCATTCTTTATCTGATAGAGTTCCTTCATCGGACCTATGTCCTTTTAATCATTTAACCTATGAAGATCAAGTATACAGTTCTCGCTTTGTTAGCAGCCTGCGGAATGAACGATTCGGCAGAAGCTCAGGACGTCAATTTGACCAATGGTAACATTTATGTTAAGGATGGCGAGCATCGCTCATTGGGCTCCGCTCACATCTTTATTGACCGGACGGGAGACACGAGAAACCAGAATTGCCCGACGGATAATTTTGAACGCCCCTGGGATTGGGGGACGGGCATCCTGGTGTGGAGATCATCCTTCCTGTCCGTTGACGGAGACGTCGACATTACGGTGAGACCGGCGGATTGGCCGGGAAGCAAGATAGAGCAGGAGCGACGCGGCATAGAGCTGAATGGAGGCGGTTCCATTGACGTGAAAGGAAAAACCACAATTACCGTAGACAACTATATCCACACAGACGAGTATCCGCCTGAGGGTGATCGGGAGGACTACGGGCTGGACTCTCAGAAGGGCTTCGAAGCGATGGGCGCAGACTCCGATTCCTATTTGCGCGGCGGATTGGATATTACGATGCTCAATGGTAACCGATCGATAGGTATTTACGCATATGATCAGGCGAAACTCACGGTGACGGGCGGTACCAAGATCGTAGTCAAGGATGCGGCGTACTACACTTGGGGTATCAGCAATTTTTACAGCGATCAGGCATACAGCTACAATTACGGGCAGGAAGATGCGAGGCTGAGCTTCGATAATCTGGATATTACGGTGCAAGGCGGCAATAATGCCATCGGCATTATTTTGCGTGATTACAGGAAAAATGCCGACGGAGAAGATAGCATCACCGTTACCGGCCATACCAAGATTGATGCATCCGGAGCGACAGAGTACACGGATCGGGGGCAGTATCAAAAATTTCCCGAACGCGTTTCGAATTACGGTATTTTTCTCTTTAACACGGCAGGTGCAACATTCAACACGGCCGAGATTACCACGGATGCAACTCAAGTTGCCGGGACTGAGGCCATTGGTACGTATGTCTTTTACTCCAATGCCACGTTCCAAGGTGATGTGAAGTATGTATCGAAAGCGCAGAGTAAGGAGTATGAGATCGGAGCGTTGGCGCGCTACGGAAGCTTGCTTGATTATCAGAAAGGAATGGTGTCGGAAGCAGCGGTTGTTCTCAATGCGATGTCAGACTCAACCATCACGGTTAATTCATCAGAGGATCCGAATGCTCTGGTGCAGCTGACCGGAGACATTGTTGTCGGCAAGACTCAGGCTGCAGCCGTTCACCCCGTTGAAGGGAGTCCCGGAGTGGACGAATGGGAGGAAGGTGACTTGAATCCGAGCGGAACCGTAACGGTCAATTTGCTCAACGCTCAGAGCAGTTTCACCGGAGTCTGCGAGTTGGCCGGTGAGGGGTGTCGGGTAGATCTGAACTTCCGAAACGGGGCGCGGTGGAATATGACGACAAGCTCTTTGGTTTCCAATCTTCAAGTGGCCGAGAATGCCGAGGTGAACATGACCTACGGTCGAGATCAACAGACCGATTCCGGGGCTTTTGTTCCTCGCACGCTCACTGCCGATACATTGAGCGGAGAGAACGGCATCTTCCGCATGCAAGCGGATATTGCTGCTGATCAGGCAGACCAACTGCACGTGCTGGGCGAAGCTGCGGGCAACCATCAGCTTGCCGTGAGTCACACGGGAGCAGAGCCTACACGAAACTTTATGAATACCTACTTGGTGCGCCAAGAGCAGGGTGCGGCTACATTCAGTCTCGTGGGAACTGCCGTGGATGCCGGTGTTTACAAATATGGTTTGCAGAGCCGCACGGATGGAGCAGCAACGGAATGGTACCTGGTGCGTCAGAACGAAGAACTGACCCCGACGGCTGAGGCCGTACTGGGCATTTCGGGTACGATCTCCTCCTATGCCATGATGACGGCTCGCTTGTCCAGCATACGTGAGCGTATAGGAGAAGTGAGACGCGATCCGGTTGCTGCAGTCATGGCCCAGTATGGCGTTAGCGGTAAACCCGCTGCGGAGAACGAGATCCTCTACAACGGGCTCTGGTGTCGGACCTTTGCCGGACGCAATGAATTAGTCGGCATGGCCGGCGGCGAATTTGAGCAGGATTTCTTCGGCACGGAAGTCGGCTACGATCGTCTCTTTGCACAGGATGCTTCTCACTACGTGCTCATCGGCGGCCGTTTGCAGTATAGCTCAGCCAATCAAAGCCTGTGCGGTGCTCAGCGCAGTGCGGGAGATGTCGATAGCTATGGCGTAGCAGCCTATGCCTCTTGGTATGACGACAAGGGCTGGTACACTGATACGGTTCTCTCATGGGATTGGAGCGACCAAAGCTTATCCGCAGCCATGAGTGACGGCACACCCGTGACGGCCTCCTATGATTTAAATACCGTAGGTATAAGCCAGGAGGTCGGCAGAATGTTCCGCCTGAGCCATCAGACCTTTCTCGAGACTCAGGGACAGCTCGCTTACTACAGGATTCAAGGTGCGGATTACGTCACCTCCAATGGCATGGTCGTCCGGCAGGGGGATATGAACGCATTGCTAGGCCGCGTGGGGCTCGTCTTGGGCAAACGCTGGGATATGGGACGTGATCGTTTCCTTCAGCCCTATGTCAAGGCGGGTGTGAATTACGAATTCCTCGGCGATCGCAAGGTCTCGGTGAACGGCCGGCCTTTCCGTGATGACGTGCGCGGTCTGCGCGCTTATTACGGTGTGGGTGCCGACTGGCAGCTCAACCGACGCGTCCGTTTCTACGGCGAATTTGAACGTGAGGAGGGTGACTACGTGTCAACTCCGTGGAGCGTGAATGTCGGTGTGAGGATCGCTTTCTGAGCTTAGTGTCCGTCTATCTCCTTCATCAGGGGGCACCCGATGGGGGAGATAGACGGCAGCTCGGAGCGGATTGACGCCACTTCGGGAACAGAGCGGGTTCTGAAGGCTTTTCCGGTTCGTTTTTTGCCCATAGTTAGAGCACGCAGCCGCCTTCCTCATGTCGCCCATGTCGGCTTTGATGTTGCGAGGCGTTGACAAGGGGCGCAGGCCTCAGATATTCAACATAGACCAAGGGAGCCGATATACCTCGGAGAGCCGGCAGGCCAGGATGCTCGAAGAGGGTATTCTCATCGGCTCGACGGCAACGCGGCCAGCGAGCGCATGCAACGCAGAACCATCAAAGCCCACGGATGTACACAGAGGCCGCAGGTATGGCCCTCGAGCCCCATTTCTTGAGGGTCTTTTACGCTGCGGAGCGGCACTCGCCGCTGCGCTCCTACGCTCCAACTTCCCTCAATAAAGGGCTTGCACTGCATCGTCCGGCATGATACAAGACAGTCACGCGCCCACCCGTGCGCGGGGGTAAAAAACGCCTTCCGGTGAGTCGAAAAAGGGGTGCCGGCTTATAAGATACCATCAACTCGAACTACTAAAATGAACATTAAAAGATATATCGCATGCCATACTCTATTTGCCTTATGCGCCCCGGCCTTTTCTGCTCCGACTTTGGATGTGACCCATTGTGAGGTGTCACAGGAGGGATACGTCTATATCGAGGCCTCCATCCGCAATGAATCAGATCAGCCAATCAGCATCAGAGAGTGCAATGTCGGGTCTTTTGCTCAGTATTCGTACAGCATCATTTCACCCGATGCCGGAGAAAAACTGCATTTGAGCCGCTTCCCGATCAGTGGCACGTTGCCGGGCTCCATCCTTCTGGCTCCCGGCTCGTCGGAACGAGTTCACCTCTGCTTCGTTGCGGTGCACGCTTCTCCCGGAGAGTATCGGGTGATCTTACGCTCGGATGACGGGCAGTTGCAATCCGAGCCTTTTGTGATCAAGATCGAAAGGGAGTACCGAAACGAGGATCCGGAAAAGCGTCTTCCGTAGCAACACGGTGACTGTATGCACGTAGCCTCTTGACGCGCGGCCCAAGCTGCGCGCCTCCGGCTCCCTACCGCGACACGCGAAGAAAGCGGCGCCATGCCGGCGCCGGAGAGTTATGAGCGGCATCGTCCTGAGGAGCGCCTTCGAGTGCACGGGCATAAGGGTGAGCGAAGAGCGACTTTCCCCCGAATCCTGCACGCGCTAACGAAAGCCGCTTGACAAGCCGCCCTGCCGACGCGTATGATACCGGCAGCCCCGTGAACCGACTGCACACAGCCCCCCTGCCCTTGACTCATCCGCCGCACCCCGCTCGGATCGGGCGTGCCGTTGCCGCCCTGCGCCGCCTCGCGGCTCCGAGTCAAAGCCCCCGAAGGCTTGTAGGGCGATTGGACAAACGCGCAGCGTTTGCCCGCAGGGGCGAGGGCGCAATGGGGTGCGCCCGAGTCACCCTATTTCTGAGACTAAACACCATGGATTGCATATTCTTTCTCAAAAACAAAAACGAGCTCAATATCAGTTTGAGCATGAATACCTGCGCTCAGCTGAAGCAGGACATGGAAAAGCAGAAGCGATACGTAAAGGGCAACGGGGAACGCCCGAGGCACATCGGCATCAAGGGCCCTCTGTGCATCACCGCCAAGGACTCGCTGGGGCCAGATGTGTGGTCCTTTTTTGCCAAACTCAAGGAAAGGTATTTGTTTTATTATAACCGAGCGTACAAGGAAGATACCGTCCGAATGGAGAAATTAACCGTCCGGCAGGCGGAAGAGCCGAAGTGGTCACGCTGGGGCAACAGCATCGAGCTCGATTTATCTCCTCATGATTGGGCTTGTTTCTGCGACGCGCTGGACCGCTTCGTCAATGGTTACTGGTACTTCCAAGTGGGGTTATCGCTCGATTCCTTGGTGGTATCATTCTCGGTGCATGAATTGGATTCAGATCCCTGGAACATGTGTATCGACGGTATGATCAACTGATTCAGAATATTTAATCTGCCATTGCATCCCCGTCGTCTCGAGGATATGTCTGCGGGACAGACTCAGGGTGTGGGCACACACTCGGCGACGAAGAGGTATCATGTTGCACAAAATTCCACCCGCCCCTCCGCATGTCTCTGTGCGTAGCATTTTGACACGCGGCTCAAGCTGTGCGCCTACAGATTCAAACCGCGGCACGCGAAGAAAGCGGCCCCATGCCGGCACCGGAGAGTAAGACCAAGAGCGCGGCATCGTCCTGAGGAGCGCCTTCGGGTGCACGGGCATAAGGGTGAGCGAAGAGCGACTTTCCCCCGAATCCTGTACGCGCTAACGAAAGCCGCTTGACAAGCCGCCCCGCCGGCGCGTATGATACCGGCAGCCCGTGAGCCGACT
Organism: Candidatus Parakkermansia intestinigallinarum; assembly: GCF_944389695.1. NCBI lineage: Bacteria > Pseudomonadati > Verrucomicrobiota > Verrucomicrobiia > Verrucomicrobiales > Akkermansiaceae > Candidatus Parakkermansia > Candidatus Parakkermansia intestinigallinarum. The sequence goes on along the minus strand of NZ_CALXNG010000032.1, from coordinate 5,211 downwards.
GCCCTCAGCCCCCCAGCCCTTGACTCATCCGCCGCACCCCGCTCGGATCGGGCGTGCCGTTGCCGCCCTGCGCCGCCTCATGGCTCCGAGTCAAAGCCCCCGAAGGCTTGTAGGGGGATTGGACAAAGGCGCAGCGTTTGCCCCGCAGGGGCGAGCTGGCGATGGGGCGGCAGCGAGTCCCTCCATCCGGTGGAGCAGTGAATACAACGATACCGAGCTCGGCCCGGTCTACGACAACGACCGCCATTACAACCCGGCGGACGGGAGATGGACGGCAAGGGGAGAATGATGCTATAGGACTTTGTACATGTTTTTTTGGTTATGGCTTAGCCGGGATGACAATATGCACAACATAAAATTTATGAAGATCCGTTTTATTCTTTTATTGGGAACCGTCGCATTGATCATGATATTGATTTCGATCATCTTTTTATTAGTGATGAGTTTGCCTACGGTTTTGACATTTATCCCGGAGCATATTGAACATGGCAGCCGGACAGAGATGCTTCATTTTTTTGATGGGCAGATTAACGCTATTTCCGATGCAGTTTTGCGTTATCTGGCCTATATGGTGATAGCTTTGATATTTCAGACTTTTCTTTTATTTTCCGTGATCATGAAATTGAGATTCACTGAGTTTAAATAAAAACAAGATGATGAAAACAAGATTATTGCTCATTCCGCTGAGCCTGTTTCTGTGTGTACCCTCGTGCCAGACGGAGCAGAAAGCGATCCCCGCGGAGTTTAGGGATTCTCAGGGGAATCCCATGCCGGCGCTTCTGGTAGGGGACGCAGAGTCCGGTTGGTGTCGAAGGTTGAATCCCACCGCGCTGCCCGTAAAAACGGAGAGGTTACAGGACAAGAAATATCGCGAAGAGTGTCGAGATTATGTGCGGTACATGATCAAACGCGGCGATTTGAGAGACGTTAACGGATTCCCGAATCCGTCCCTGCTTCTTCTGAGTGTTGTCGGCGGCGATGAGGAACAGGTCAGGTATCTCGTCAATCACGGCTTTGATGTCAATGTGGAAGAAAGGACATGGGATTTCATCCACGATCCCCGTCCGAAGCGAACCGCCTTGCACGTGGCCGTGCAGTCGAATCAACCCGAGATGGTTGCACTCTTGTTGTCCTTGGGCGCTAATCCCAAATTGAAGGCCTGCGGGCCGCTGTATCCTTTTTCATGGAAGAAGTATACGGCTATTGAGATGGCAGAAAACATGGGGCACCATGAGTGTTGGTACGTTCTTCGCTACAACGTGCACAATCTGAAAGAGTTTCCCTGCCCACCCTTTGCCATTTTGAGCGCCGATCTTCATCCCGGCCACGATGACTGACGCGACGGGCGACTCCGGTGCCGTCTGCTCCGATGGACAGGCGTCACCAGAGGGTTCGCAGTATATGCGACGCGAGGAGTAACAATGCTCTGCGGCTATAGGGGGGGGACGAAGCTAGGCGGACGGCGATGCCGAGGAAACAAAAGACAGCGGCTTGACAAGCACGTAGGTTGTCGCTTATACTAACGATAACACCATGGCCCGACTGCACAGCGAAACCATCCCCACCTCCACCCTCGCGGCAACCGCTCGGGTCGCGGATAGCTTCGTCACCACGCACACCGACCTCGCCGAGCGCACCATCAGCAGCACCGCCCGCCGGGGCAGCGTGAAGAACGACACCTTCACGCACAACGACCGCAGTGAAAGCGCCCGACAAAGCCCCCGAAGACTTGTAGGGGGATTGGACAAACGCGCAGCGTTTGCCCCGCAGGGGCGAGGGCGCAATGGGGTGGCGGCGAGGCAACCCCGCATGGGGCGCCTGCGTCAGCAGGCGGTAAGGGCGATTGGACAAACGCGCAGCGTTTGCCCCGAAGGGGCGAGCTACCGATGGAGCGGCAGCGAGTCACCCCATCCGGTGGAGCAGCGAATACAACGACAGCGAGCTCGGCCCGGTCTACTACAACTACCGTCATTACAACCCGGCGGATGGGAGGTGGTCGGGTAGATTACGCCCCGATTGGGAAGAATGAAGCCGACATGCCTTGCCGCGGCACGACGATATGCGAAGAAGCGACTTCTTATCCTTATAGCATAGGTGTAAAGGAGGATGAAGTATTTCGATCGCCGCGTGCCGATTACTGGAACGGCAAGTGCATTCGAATGGATAGCTTTTATGTTAAGAAGAAATAATTTTATGTCACGACTCAAAACATTCCTGCTGCTCGCCGGGGGGCTGATAGTGCTTCTGGGAGCCGTATGCTGGTACCAATTTTCCCGGGATCGCTACATTGTGCGCCTCTACGATGCGGAGGATCGGTACGTTGCTAAAATGTCCTACAGCCTGGATGACTATTACCGTGAACATCAGATCGCGCCGTGGCTCAGGTGGTATTGGACTGTCGATGCAAACACGGCATACGCCGAATGGATCTATGCCGCTCAGGACACCCCGATCGCGATGAAACTTCTCGGCAAGTGGGATTGGAAATTCCTCTACCGCGCGTGTTGCGGAGAATGGGTCTTGAAACAGGGGCAGCTCAGGCATTGTATGGGCTTTCTCCCGCCGGCCGGGGTGTACGTCGTCGGCGGGGAAATCGAGCTTCGGGAGAATAACTGGGCCCGTTTGGTGGGTAGAGATCAGGAGATTCTCAAGGCGAAGGACGGGCTGGATCCCCGGCACTTGCAGGAGTCGGACTTTGAACCCTACCTCCGTGTGACTGTTCCTGACCACTCGACCACCCCGGCCATCATCGTTCTGCCCTTCGGTACGTATCTGTTCCGCGGCGGGTACGTGGAGCCTGTGACCGGTCTACACAGGCAGTGGGAGTATCGCCTCTCGGTCTACAAGGAAGGCGAGGAGCCGACGGAACCGTAAATGAGCTGATGAACTCTCATCTTGATACCACGCATATGAATACCTCTTCTCCTGCCCCGGACGCAGCCCAGGACGGCACTTGCGGCGGCTGCTCGCATACAGGCTTCCTGAAAAGGTTGCCGAACATCTTGCCGGCGGCTTTGAAGTTCCTGATGGTGGCTTTGCTGTCCCTCATCGAGTTGGTGTTGAGCCTCATCTTTCTGAGGGCCGTTCTCGATATTCTGCATCCCAAATTCGGCTTAGAGATTCCCCGCGCGGTTGATATGCTCTACAGTCTGGGGATGATGCTGCTCCGGGTCTATGCCTTGCTGATTCTGCTGTCGATCTTGCGGCGGCTGCTCCCGTTGTCGAAGTATGGACTGCTGATTCTGGGCCTTCTCTGCCTGGGGGCGGATCTGCTTGCTCTGGGCATGCAGTTCACGAGTTACGGCGGCACGACGGTGGAGCTGCGAAGTCTCCATGATGCCGAGTTCGGCTCCTATGAGCTTCCCCTGTCCGTCCAGGTCTTCCCTCTGGTGGTGATGGGGCTGGACTGTCTGCTGCGCTATGTCTGCTGCCTGCGCTTCGGCAGTGCTGTCTATCTGCTGTCTCTTTGGAGAAGTGTGCGGGAGGGCTGGCGAGGGGTTGCGGTATTCGTGCCGGCTGTGGCTGTTTATTGGGGCATTTTTGCGCTGTATCTTTCCTATATCCTCAACCTGCGATAAGCGACGGGCTCCATCATCGAGCTGTAGCATCGAGCGCCTCAAGCTCATTGTATGCGTCGTCACGAAACAGTCCGAAATCTGGAAGTTGCGCTTTTCCGCCGAAGAGGAAAAGTCAACCTCTCGAAACATACATTTTACTATGCATATACATTTCAACAGGAAAACCATCATCGTAAGCGCTTGTATCTTGTTGGGCGGCGCCGTGATAGGCGGATATGCCGTGACAAGATGCTCGAATAAAGAGGATATATATTATGTCTGCCCGTATACAGGCCGCACGCCCCTGTTGGAGGCCATAGAAGAAGGCAATGAAGACGAGGCCATCCGGTTAATCGAAGCCGGATCAGACATTCATCATATTGATTCCTGGGGCTCAAATGCCATATGCAGAGCCACGAGCCAGGGGTTAATTCGAGTGGTGAGAAAGCTTATCAGCGAAGGAGCAGATGTGAATAGCTGCACTTACCTGATAGGTTATACACCTTTACACGAGGCTGCTGAACTGGGAAACAAAGAGTTGATTGTATTGCTTTTGCAGAACGGAGCCAACCCTAAGGTCCGTTGCAATGATGGAAACCCGAGTTTGGGAGCCGAGGATGGAGGAGACGAGACCCCTGCTGATGTGGCACTCAGATGTCATCATCCGGAAGCGTACCAAATATTAAAGCAAGCAGAGAGCACTTGCGAGCCACCTCAGGATGACGGCATGTGAACTGCGTTGAAAGGTTCACGGGGGACAGTGCGAGGAAAGCGGGGTCTTGCTGAAGACCAAGAGCGGCAGCGCCCTGCGGGGCCTCTCACCGGGCGGCTTGACATCCTGCGACAACTGACCCGGCCATGCCCACCGCCGGAAGCTCGGCGGTGGGCATTTGCCTTCCGTCGGAGCGTCTTCGGGTCCACGAGCAGAGAAGAGAGCACTACGGGCTCCGTATTGCGTCAAAAAGAAAACGCACCGAAAGGCTCGAGCGTAGAGGCTGAGACGCCAAGGAGCTCGAGCCTTTCGTCATCCGGAGAGATAGAGTTGTGATTTTTCCAAGCTCCAAGCCGGTCCGACAGGCTTGCTTTGAGGAGTTTGGCGCGGGGATAACCCTGCATGGCCGGGATTTCACGGAGCAACTCGAGCATGGGAGGAGTGAGAATTTTGCGACGTCCGCGGGGTTTGCATCTTCTCTTCTCGGGCGCATGGTTAAGCACTCGGATAACGTGCTTTCTCGACTTATACCAACGTAACGCATGAAATCATCCATGATGTCGCTCTTGGCTTTCCTGCTGCGTTTCTCCCCCATACCGCTTCCGACAGCCGACAACGAAGTGCTTTTTCTCTTCTCCTCTCATAAACGGGCATGTCATCATGATGGTGACTTTTCATTTGAAGCAAGCTTCAAATGCCGTTGCGGCGTTTCTCTCCCGAGAGCTCCTTCGGTGCGTTTTATTTTGACGCAATGCGCTCAATTGGATGACAATGAAAAAAATTGACATAATCATTGCTATTTGGTATCATAACCCTATGATTAGGCCACGTTCTACTGCTTTTCTCTGCGTTTCTTGCATTATAGTTGGGTCAAGCGCAAAGTGTGTGGAAACCGCATATCAGACCACCGAGTGAGCCACCGCTGCACTCCACGAGCACGCG
>NZ_CALXNG010000031.1:0-25593 GCF_944389695.1 Candidatus Parakkermansia intestinigallinarum | reverse complement strand
AAATCAAGCCTCCATTTTTTGTGTACTCAAGGCGCGGTCAAAATGACCGCGCCTTGAAACTTTGGGACACATGTGCATCGCGGCGCAAGGGCGCAATTATTTGCTTGCCAACACCGCTCGTCTCAAGTAAAATACCGCAGGTGTGCCGTAGAGTCGGAAAACTCCGGCACGACGCAGGCGCGAGCTCCCTCCCGAGGGCGCGCCACCGAAGGAGCAAACTGCCGGATCCGGGCTCCCGAGGTGATGATCGGATCCGGCGACACGAAGAGAAAGAACATCGACAATGAGTATCCATTCCGTTACCTGCGCCGTCGGCGCAAATCCCGTCATCATCGAAACCGGCAAAATTGCCCGCCTGGCCGATGGTGCCGTCACCGTACGCTGCGGCGACACCACCGTTCTGGTGACCGTCGTGAGCGCCACCAAGATCAAGGAAGGCCAGACCTTCTTCCCCCTTTCCGTCGAATACAAGGAGAAAGCCGCCGCGGCCGGCATGTTCCCGGGCGGCTACTTCAAGCGCGAGGGACGCCCCACCGAGAAAGAAATCCTCACCTGCCGCATGACGGATCGCCCGCTGCGACCCATGTTCCCCAAGGGCTACTTCTACGAGACGCAGGTCATCACGCTGCTGCTCTCCGCCGACTGTGAGAACGAGCCCGACATCCTGAGCATCAACGGCGCCTCCGCCGCCTGCGTCATCTCCGACCTCCCCTTTGCCGAGCCCGTCGGCGCCGTGCGCGTCGGCCGCATCAACGGCGAATTCATCATCAACCCGACCAACAGCCAGCGCCTTGAATCCGAGCTCGACCTCGTCTACGCCGGCACCAAGGATCAGGTCATCATGATCGAAGGCTCCGCCAAGGAACTGCCCGAAGAAGACTTCATCGCCGCCCTGCACGTCGCGCAGGAGAACGTCGCCAAACTCTGCGCCGCGCAGGAAGAACTGCGCGCCGTCTGCGGCAAGCCCAAGCGCGAATACGAGCTCACCCTCGCCAAGCCCGAACTGCTCGAAATCGGCTACCGGATCGCCGGTGACCGCATTGAAGACGCCATCTACGCGCCCAACAAGATTCAGCGCCAGAAGCAGGTCGGCGCCCTGCGCGACGAGGTTGAAGCCGCCATCAAGGCCGCCCATCCCGAAGCCACCGACTTCGACGTCGAGCAGGTCTTTGAGTACATCCAGAAGAAAGCCTTCCGCATCTCGATCATGGAGCACGACAAGCGCGCCGACGGCCGCGCCATCAAGCAGCTGCGCCCCCTGACCGCCGAAGTCAACGTGCTGCCGCAGGTCGTGCACGGCTCGGCCCTCTTTGCCCGCGGCGAGACCATGTCGATGTGCCTGGCCACCCTCGCCCCCGTCGAAGAGCGCCAGTACATGGACAACTACACCGGCTCCGTGGACGAGAAGCGCTTCATCCTGCACTACAACTTCCCGCCCTTCTCCGTGGGCGACACCGGTCGCTTCGGCGGCCAGAACCGCCGCGAAATCGGCCACGGCGCCCTGGCCGAGCGCTCCATCGCCCCGGTCGTGCCGAGCGAAGAAGAGTTCCCCTACGCCATCCGCGTCTCCTCCGAGATCATGGAGTCCAACGGCTCGACCTCCATGGCCAGCGTCTGCGCCGGCACCATGTCTCTGCTGGCGGCGGGCGTGCCGCTCAAGCGCCCCGTCTCGGGCATCTCCGTCGGCCTCGTCACCGAGTTTGAAAACCCCGGCGACCGCGAGCCTAAGCGCTACAAGACCCTGCTGGACATCATCGGCTCGGAGGACTTCTACGGCGACATGGACTTCAAGCTCTGCGGCTCCGAAGTCGGCGTCACGGGCTACCAGCTCGACCTCAAGCTGCCGGGCATCCCGCTCTACATCCTCGAAGACGCCATTCACCTTGCCCGCAAGGGGCGCCTCGAAGTGCTCGACACCATGAACGCCTGCATCTCCGCCCCGCAGAAGATGAGCCCGAACGCCCCGCGCATCGAGTCCACCACCATCCCGCAGGATCGCATCGGCGAGCTCATCGGCCCGGGCGGCAAGAACATCAAGGCCCTGCAGGCTGAGACCGGCACGGACATCAACATCGAAGAAGACGGCACCGTGCGCATCTACGGCAACCGTCAGGAAGGCGTCGAGCGCGCCCTCTACCTCATCGACCGCATGTTCAAGGAGATCGAAGTCGGCGAGACCTACGAAGGCAAGATCGTCTCCACCAAGGAGTTCGGCGCCTTCATGGAAGTGCTGCCCGGCAAGGACGGCCTCATCCACATCTCCGAACTGGCTGAAGGCCGCACGCAGAAGACGGAAGACGTCGTGCACGTCGGCGATATCGTCACCGCCAAGTGCATCGGCATCGACGACAAAGGCCGCGTGAAGATGTCCATGCGCGCCGCTGCCCGCGACCGCAAGGCCGCCGAAGCCGCCAAGAAGCAGAAGGCTGAGGACGGCGAATAAAGCCGCCTGCCGCACTGCCTGACCATCAAATGCCCCGCCGGACGCAAGCCCGGCGGGGCAATCGTTTGCCCGGGGCAGGGCCGAGCGGCGAGCACGGCCGGGGAAGAGTGCAAATGCAAAAAAAAATGCCCCCCAACACCTTTTTTTGATTGCAAAGCGGCGGATTCTAGTATAGAACTAGTAGCGAACAGTTGCATTTCAACTTACACCATGTGGAAAATCATTATCATCATCGCCGTACTGCTCATCCTGGGCGGCACTTTTGTGTTTAACAAAAACCAGAAGGCCATGGTTATGGACGGCGGCGAAGTTACGACGGTACGGGAGCTGCGCGACGAAGTTGTCAATACGGTCAGAAATACCAAGCGCAACGAGATCGTTCGCACCTACGCTCAGCTGCGCCAAGAGCACTTTGCTGACAAGAAGAAGGGCTACAACCAAGAGAAGGACGAGTTTGACAAAGAACGCAGTCAGACGGAGACCGAGATAGCCGACACCGAGGAGAAAACCCGCCAGACGCAGGAGCAGCTCGATGAGCTGAAACTGGCGCTCAAGAGCGCGGAAGACGCGCTCAATCAGGCCCGCGGCGAGGTTCAGACCATCACGCAGTCGGGCGGCGATTCGGACTCCTCGACCTTTGACTTCGACGCCGTGACGCAGGCCGTCACCGACCTCATGCTCAAGAACGAGGAGCTGCGCGTCGCCATCGACAAGGAAGATCGCACCATCGCGGCTCTGAATGAAGAAACCGACCGCCGCGCGGCGCACAAGAAAGAGCTCGAGGATCTCAACCGCGATCGTCAGGCTCGCCTCTCGCCCGCCGAGCTTGAATGCACGGTGAACTACGTCGACCCGAACTGGGGCTTCGTGCGACTCAACGCCGGCATCAACAAGGGCATCGTGATCGGCTCGCGCCTCGCCGTCATGCGCGGCGACGTCAAGATCTGCGAAATCAACGTCACGAACGTCGAGACCCGCGCTGCGGCCGGTGAAGTCGTGCGCGACACCCTGATGCCTGCCGAATGCGTGAAACCCGGCGACCGCGTCATCGCCGTCCGCAACAACCCCTAAGCTTCACCGTACCTTTTACGTATGAAAATCTCTCATCTCATTGTAGCCCTGCTGGTGCTGGGAATTGGCGGCACGGGTGTATATTACTCGCTGGAGCAGCAGAAGATCATGAAACTTCTCGTCGCCACCCACGGCGGGGTGAACGACTCCGCCGGCCTTCGCAAATCCGCTGAGACCGTCGACGCCGAGCGCGCGCCCGTCACGGCCGAGTGCCAGGACGCCCTCAAGGCCGCCGGCGATGAACTCAAGCTCATGCAGGTGGCTCGCACCCAGCGCAACGAGTCCGAAGTCGTCCTCAACCAGACGAAGGACACCCTGCGCCAGAAGCAGAAAGACCTCGCTGAAGTCGAAGAAGACGTCAAGGAAATGAAGGAGCGCATCACCAACCTTCAGAAGCGCCTTGCGGCTCTGCGCGAGCAGATCCAGAGGTCGGTGCCCTGCGATTGGGACGATGACGCAAGCCTCGTCGAGACCGTCGAGAAACTCAAGGCCTTCGTCCAAGAGCAGATCGAAGTGAACAAGGCCCGCGAGAAGGAATTCGCCGAGAAACAGGTCGTCCGCAAGGCCGCCATCGAGAAGCTCTCCGGCCTCTTGGTCGAACTCAACAAGATTTCGATCATCAACGAAGAATTCTTCGACAACTACTGCAAGAACGACGACGAGTTCGTCATCACGGCGGTCAACCCGCAGTGGAAGTTCGTCGTCTTCCGCGTCCCTGAAAACAGCCGCCTCGTCGCCGGTGACACCACCCCGCTCATCGTGAAGCGCGACGGCCGCAAACTCGTGCGCCTCCGCATCGTCAACATCACGCCGAACAACGAAGTCACGGCGGAATACGATCCGGCCGAGATGCCTGCCGGCGTCACGCCGCAGCCCGGCGACGTCGTCTTCCGCGAGAAGCCGCTCGGCAGCTGACGCAGAGCTCGCACGGCTCAAGCTGTTGTTGTCGCCGCTGCGTCCCGTGGGCGCAGCGGCGCTTCGCATCACCGCGCGGGTGAAAACGCCGAACCCCGGCGCTGCCGAGCGAGCCGCAGCAGCTGCCGACACCCCGCAAGCCTCACTCCTGCACCCCTTCAACATCCGAATCCCTCAACATCCATGAAAAGCGCTTTCAGCCTCCTCGCCCTCCTCCTCGGCAGCGTTCTGCTGCCCTCCTGCACCAAATCCCTGCCGCCTCTGCCCGAGGGCCAGCGCCCCGCCGTCGGCCCCGACGAAGGCAACAAATCGTACAAAGCCTGGAACCGCGGTTCGCACCACGAGAGCGACGCCCTGCTGCCCTTCACCACCCCGCGCCGCTAACGGCGGCAAGACCGCCTCTCCGGCATGAGACGCTCCGAGCGCGCAGCCATCGTCCGCGAAGAACTGCAACGGGCCTTCCCGCATCCCGAAGTCCCGTTGCAGCACCGCGACCCCTTCACCCTGCTCATCGCCGTCATGCTCTCGGCGCAGTGCACCGACGCGCGGGTCAACCAAGTAACCCCGGCCCTCTTCGCCGCCGCGCCCACCCCCGAAGCCATGGCCGCCATGAGCTGGCAGCAAGTGCGCGAATACATCGCCACCTGCGGCCTCACCGAGACCAAAGCGCAGCGCATCGTCGCCGCCTCTCGCCTCATCGTCGAGAAACACGGCGGGCGCGTCCCCGAAAGCTTTGAAGAACTCGAAGCCCTGCCCGGCGTAGGCCACAAAACCGCCTCCGTCGTCATGAACCAAGCCTTCGGGCACCCGGCCTTCCCCGTCGATACCCACATCTACCGCCTCGCGCGGCGCTGGAAACTCAGCCGAGGCACGAGCGTCGAAGCCGTCGAAGCCGACCTCAAAAAAATCTTCCCCCGCAGCAGCTGGGGCGACTTGCACCTGCAAATGGTGCTCTGGGGGCGGAGCTACTGCCCGGCGCGGGGATGCAAGCCGCCCTGTGCCGTCTGCGCGCGCCTCGGGAGCGCCTGATGGCGCACTTTTGCATGATTGTGCTTGACCTTTTGGGCTAAAAGTAGTTTGATAGCTGCCCGTTGCTTCAAGCTATGCTCGTCTCACAACTCAAATCGAAGATTCACCGGGCCATGGTCACCCGCGGCGACGTGGAATACGAGGGCAGTATCGAGATTCCGCAAGATCTCGTCGAAGCCAGCGGACTTTGGCCGGGCGAGAAAGTCCTGGTCGCCTCCGTCACCACAGGCAATCGCTTTGAAACCTACGTGCTGGTCGGCCCTCCCGGAACGGGGCAGATCATCATCAACGGCGGTGCCGCCCATCTCATCAAGCAGGGAGAGCGCGTCGTCATCATGAGCTTCGCTCTCGATGACAAGCCCATCGCGCCCAAGCGCATCATCTGCAACGAACTCAACGAAATCATCGCCTGAAAGCTTTACAAACGCCAAACCATCCGCTACAATACCCGCCATGCTCCTCAACATCTTCGTCTACATCACCTTTGCCCTCCTCCTCATCGACTCGGCTCTGCTGCTGCTCGTCGTCCTCATGCAGCGCCCCAAGCAGGAGGGCCTCGGTGCGGCCTTCGGCTCCCAGATGACTGATCAGGTTTTCGGTGCTCAGACAACGGACGTTCTCAAAAAAGCGACGGCTCTCTTCGGCACGCTCTTCATGATTCTCTGCTTCGTCCTCGGCGTCCTCATGAACGCCCAAGCTGACAAGCGCGGCCTCGGCGAGACCAAGCAGGCGGCCCCCGTCCAGCAGGAGCAGCAGGGCGGTGCCTTCACCGTCTCTGCCGACCCGACCACCGCGCCGACTGTCGACCCGACCACGGCTCCGGCCGCTGAGACCCCCGCCCCCGCCGTGGAGACTCCCGCTCCCGCTGCTGAGACTCCCGCTCCCGCGGCTGAGGTTACTCCGGCTCCGGCCGCTGAGACCCCCGCCCCCGCCGTGGAGACTCCCGCTCCCGCTGCTGAGACTCCCGCTCCCGCTGCTGAGGAGACCCCCACTCCCGCGGCTGAGGTTACTCCGGCTCCGGCCGCTGAGACCCCCGCCCCCGCCGTGGAGACTCCCGCTCCCGCTGCTGAGACTCCCGCTCCGGCCGTTGAGACTCCCGCTCCCGCTGCTGAGGTGGCTCCCGCTCCGGCCGTTGAGACTCCGGCCCCGGCCGCGGAGGAGACGCCTGCTCCGGCGGCGGCTTGACCTTTCATGATTTACGACAGCATCACGCAGCTTTCGCAGTCCGCAAGCACAGGCCCTGTTTTGGGCACTGTGCTTGCCGTGCTTTCGCAGAAGACGGAGAAAACGACGCGGACGGGCAAACCCTACCTCGAACTCAGTTTTGCCGACGTCGCGGCGTCGATCACCATCAAGGTGTGGGACAACGCCGCTTGGCACCCCGCCTGCGCGGCGGCTCAGGTGGCGCGGTGTTACGCCGTCACGGCCAACTGGAGCCTCAGCAATTACGGAATCGAGGCGGCGGAGCTCGACCTGCGCGAGGCGACGCCCGATGAAGAAGCTGCCCTCATGGCCGGCGGAAGCGAATTGCGCGACAAACAACAGAGAGACTGGGAGAGCATTGCCGCCTTGGTCGACAGCATGACGGACCCGCGCCTCCGCGAGCTCTGCCGCGAGGCTCTGACGCGCTACGGCGCCCGCTTCAGGCGCTCGGCGGCCGCGCGAGGCTACCACCACGCCCGCCGCGGCGGCCTCGTCGAGCACGTCGCCGGCGTCATGCGCTGCGGCGATGCCCTTTGCCGCGCCTACCCCGAGCTCAACCGCGACCTCGTGCTCGCGGGCTGCTTCTTTCACGATATCGGCAAGCTCTGGGAAAACTGCTACAACGAGGGCGAACTCGTCATGCCCTATTCCCTGCACGGCGAGCTCCTCGGCCACATTCCGCTGGGCATCGAGCTGGTCAACCGCCTCTGGGGCAAAATCTCGACCCTGCACCGCAGCGAATGGGAGCAGCTTGAGCCGCCCGCCGAACAGGTGCGTCTGCACCTGCTGCACCTCATCGCCGCCCACCACGGCGAACTGCAGTTCGGCTCGCCCGTCGTGCCCAAAACACCCGAGGCCCTCGCCGTCCATTACGCCGACAACATCGACGCCAAGTTTGAAATGTTTCGCGACGCCTACACCACCCAGCCCGAGCTCGCCGACGGCATTCACCAGCGCCGCGCCCCGCTGCCCGGCAACGAAGTCGCTCCGCTTCCGTCCTGCGGCAGCGCCGACGGCACAGCCGCCCCGCAACTCTGAAGACGCGCCATGACCGACGCCGTCCTCAGCCTCATTGCCTGCAGCTCCCTACTCATCTTCTCGCAGCTCAGCCCCGGACCCGACATCTTCTTCGTGCTGCGCACCTCACTGGCTCAGGGCTACCGCGCCGCCATCGCCGTCGCCACCGGCATCAACCTCGGCTTCTGCCTGCAAGCCATCATCGTCTGCACCCTCGGCACGCAGCTCGCCCGCCAGCCTTGGATTTGCTGGGTGCTCGCCGCAGCCGGACTCTGGCTGCTGCACCTCGCGCACGTCATCATGCCGCCCTCGCGCATTCGGGCCCATCTGGCAGCAAGGCGCAGCGGCCGCAGCCAAGAGGCGAGCTCGCCCCTGTTTCAGGACGACGGCGCGCCGCAGCAGCCCCCCGGCACGGCGCGCCTACTGCTGCGCGGCTTCCTCTGCAACATCCTCAACCCCAAATGCATGCTCTTCATCGCCGGCATTAGCATTGAGGCGCTCGCGCGGCACGGCACGCAGCACACTTGGTTTGCGCCGGCCCTCGTGCTCTCGCTAGTCGGGGCGGCGCAGTTGGGCTGGATGCTCTGGAGCGGCCTCATGCAGCTGCCGCGCATGCAGAGGTGGTACGCTCGCAGCGCCTTTGGCATCGATGCCGTCTTTGCCGCTCTGCTCTGGCTTTTCGCCCTCGCGCTCTTCATCCCCCTCCTCAAAGAGGCGTAGGCGCTCATTTTTTAGGACGGGCGCGGGGATTGGTGCTTGCTTTTTCCCGCGAAATGGGGTAGATTAGGCGTGCAAAGACGTTATTGCAACTATGAACGACATTATCACGACAGCATGCAAGTTCGTCACGTCCTCGATCGGCCGCAAAATCCTTGTGGCGCTGACGGGTGCGTGTCTCCTCCTGTTCCTCGTGGGGCACCTCGCCGGCAACATGACCATCTACGGTGGTGATGGCGCCAACCCGGCCGATCCCTCTTGGATCAACGCCTACGCCACGGGGCTGCACGCCATGCCCGCTTGGCTGCTCTGGGCCATCCGCCTCGGCCTTCTTGTGGTGCTCCTGATTCACGTAGTGCTGACTCTCGTGCTCAAGTACGAGAACTACAATGCCCGCACGCACTACCAGAAGGAGGGCACCCTCAAGGCCACGCTCTCCTCGCGCACGATGGTCATCACCGGCTGCATGATCTTCTGCTTCCTGATATTCCACCTCTGGCAGCTCACCTTCAACGGCGACCCTGCCAATTGCTATGATCACATCATCGCCGCCTTCACCAACCCCTGGTGCTCGCTCTTCTACATCGTGGCTATCTGCTGCCTCTTCATGCACGTGCGCCACGGCGTTCAGTCCGTCATGCAGACGCTCGGCCTCTCCACCCGCAAGGTGCGTCCGCTCTACAACATCATTGCCGTCATCTTCGGCATCATTGTCTGCGGCGGCTTCATCACCATCCCCGTGGCCGTGCTGACGGGCTACCTTCAATAACACTCTAACCCTTTCGCCATTATGAACGACATCAAGTTTCCTGAAAGCGACTACATGCCGTCCTCCTGCATTCCGGACGGCCCCATTGAGCAGAAGTGGACCAAGTACAAGCGCGAAGCTAAGCTCATCAACCCGAACAACCGCCGCAAGTACACGGTGCTGATCGTCGGTTCGGGTCTCGCCGGCGGCTCGGCCGCGGCCACACTCGCCGAGCTCGGCTACAACGTCAAGTGCTTCTGCTATCAGGACAGTCCTCGCCGCGCCCACTCCATCGCCGCTCAGGGCGGTATCAACGCCGCTCACAACTATCAGAATGACGGCGACTCGGTCTATCGCCTCTTCTACGACACCGTCAAGGGCGGCGACTTCCGCGCCCGCGAGGCCAACGTCTACCGCCTCGCCGAAGTCTCCTGCAACATCATCAACCAGTGCGTCGCTCAGGGCGTGCCCTTCGGCCGCGAATACGGCGGCCTGCTTGACAACCGCTCCTTCGGCGGCGCCCAGCTCAAGCGCACCTTCTACAGCCGCGGGCAGACCGGCCAGCAGCTGCTGCTCGGCTGCTACCAGGCCATGGAGAAGGAAATCGGCAAGGGCCACATCGAGATGCACACCCGCACCGAAATGATGGATCTCGTCGTCGTCGACGGCCACGCCAAGGGCATCGTCGTGCGCGACCTCGTCACGGGTGAAATCAAGAGCTATGCGGGCGACACCGTTTTGCTTGCCACGGGCGGCTACGGCCGCGTGTTCTTCCTGTCCACCAACGCCATGGGCTGCAACGTGGGCGCCGCCTGCGCCTGCTGGAAGAAAGGCGCCTACTTCGCCAACCCCTGCTTCACGCAGATTCACCCCACCTGCATCCCCGTCAAGGGCGACTACCAGAGCAAGCTCACGCTCATGTCGGAGTCTCTCCGCAACGACGGCCGCATCTGGGTGCCCAAGAGCCGCGAGGTCGCCGAGAAGATCCGCAAGGGCGAGATGAAGCCCTCCGACGTCGCCGAGGGCGATCGCGACTACTATCTGGAGCGCAAGTACCCCTCTTTCGGCAACCTCGCCCCGCGAGACATCTCGTCGCGCGCCGCCAAGGAAGCCTGCGATGACGGTCGCGGCGTTGCAGCGACGGGTCGCGGCGTCTTCCTCGACTTCAAGGATGCGATTGATCGCATGGGCAAGGACTGGATCGACGGCCAGTACGGCAACCTCTTCGAGATGTACGAAGAGATCACAGACGTTGACCCGCACGAGCAGCCGATGATGATCTACCCGGCCTCTCACTACACCATGGGCGGTCTCTGGGTGGACTACAACCTCATGTCGACCATCCCGGGTCTGCACGTGCTCGGCGAGGCCAACTTCTCGGATCACGGCGCGAACCGCCTTGGTGCTTCCGCCCTCATGCAGGGTCTCTCCGACGGTTACTTCGTCATCAGCTCGACGCTGCCGACCTACCTCACCACGCAGAAGCCCGGCTCCGTCACCACGGCAGCTCCCGAGTTCAAGGAGGCCGAGGAGGCCGTGAAGGCCCGCATCGCCAAGATCATGGACGTCAAGGGCAACAAGAGCCCCGATGAGATTCACCGCGAGCTTGGCAAGCTCATCTGGGAGGACGTCGGCATGGGCCGCACGAAGGAATCGCTCATGGACGCCATCGAGAAGATTC
This sequence comes from Candidatus Parakkermansia intestinigallinarum, assembly GCF_944389695.1. NCBI lineage: Bacteria > Pseudomonadati > Verrucomicrobiota > Verrucomicrobiia > Verrucomicrobiales > Akkermansiaceae > Candidatus Parakkermansia > Candidatus Parakkermansia intestinigallinarum. The sequence continues at coordinate 14,769 of NZ_CALXNG010000031.1, read as the reverse complement.
CGGCCATCCGCGATGAATTCTGGAAGAACGTCAAGGTTGTGGGCAGCACGGAGGGCATCAACATGGAGCTGGAGAAGGCATGGCGCGTGGCCGCCTTCCTCGACTTCGCCGAGGTGCTCTGCTATGACGCTCTCAACCGCGAAGAGTCCTGCGGCGCCCACTTCCGTTTGGAGCACCAGCTGCCCGACGGCGAGGCCAAGCGCGACGACGAGAACTTCGCCTACGTCGCCTGCTGGGAGTACACGGGCACGGGCAACCTGCCCATCCTCCACAAGGAGCCGCTGACCTTCGACAACGTGCATCTCGCCATCCGTTCCTACAAGTAAAGCAACGATCAACCCTTCATTTCTCAGAACACTATGGCCAATCTCAATCTCACTCTCAAGGTCTGGCGCCAAGAGAACGCCCAGGCTCAGGGCCGCATCGAAACCTACGAGGCTCACGACATCCCCGAGGAGGCTTCCTTCCTCGAGATGCTGGACATCGTCAACGAGGGGCTCGTGCACGAGGGCAAAGAGCCGATTCACTTCGACCACGACTGCCGCGAAGGCATCTGCGGCATGTGCTCTCTAACCATCAACGGCGTGCCGCACGGCGGCAAAAAGGTGACCACCTGCCAGCTGCACATGCGTCAGTTCCGCGACGGTGACACGATCTGGATCGAGCCCTTCCGTGCGAAAGCCTTCCCGCTGCTGCGCGACCTCATGGTTGACCGCACGGCACTTGACAACATCATTGCCGCGGGCGGCTTCATCGACGTGCGCACGGGCGCGGCGCCGAACGCCAACAACATGCCGGTGCGCAAAAAGACGGCTGACGCCGCCTTCGACGCGGCGGCCTGCATCGGCTGCGGCGCCTGCGTGGCGAGCTGCAAGAACAGCTCGGCCATGCTCTTCACCTCGGCCAAGGCTGCTCACCTCAATCTGCTGCCGCAGGGCCAGCCGGAGAAGAACAAGCGCGTGCTCGCCATGGTGCGCCAGATGGATGCACTGGGCTTCGGCAACTGCACCAACCAGTACGAGTGCGAAGCCGCCTGCCCGAAGGGTATCTCGGTTGACAACATCGCCAAGCTGAACCGCGACTACATGCTCGCTTGTGCAGCTGAGGCCGTGGGTGTCTTCTCCTGATCGCCCCGATCATGTTTCAGGGCCGGGTGGTGCGCCACCCGGCCCTTGTCGTACCCGCGCATCACGAGCCCTGAGGCGACCATGCACTTTTACATCGTTACACCCTGTTTCAACGCTCTTTCATGGCTGGCGCGCTGCGTGCGCTCGGTGGCTGATCAGGTGTCACCGGGTGTCACCGTGCATCACCACGTGCAGGACGGCCGTTCGAGCGACGGCACGCGCGAGTGGCTGGAGCAATGGCAGCGCGAGCACAAAGGGCAGCCCGGCTACCGCTTCAGCTTCGAGAGCGCGCCGGATGGCGGCATGTACGACGCCATCAACCGCGCGTGGGAGGCTCTGCCGCCCGAGGCGGACGTCACCGCCCACCTCAACGCGGATGAGCAGTACCTGCCGGGCGCGCTGGCAGCCGTTGCCGAGCGCATGGAGAAGCGACCCGCGGCCGACATCGCCGTGGGCTCCTATCTCGTGCTCGACAAGCATTACCGCTACATCTGCCACCGCCGCACCTCCCTGCTCAGCGCGACCTTCAGCCGCGTGATCTGCCAGATCATCACCTGCGCCTGCTTTCACCGCACCGAAGCCTTCCGCCGCCGCCGCGTCCGCTTTGACACGAGCTACCGATCGCTGGCGGATCTCATCTTTTACCGCGACACACTGGCGGCCGGAGCCCGCGTGATGCTCATGCCCGGCCTGATCACAAGCGCCTTCGTCGTCACCGGCGGCAACCTGTCGTGGTCGGTCGTGACCGAGCAAGAGCGCGAACGGCTCTTCGCCGAGCAGCCCCCTTGGCTGAGACGGCTGGCACCGCTCCTGCTCAAACTCAACAACGCCCAGTACCTGATCTGCGATTGCTTCTGTGAGAAACCGAAGCGCTACGAAGTCTACTGCGGCGAAGACCGCACGCGCAGCCTCTTCGCCATACGCCGCCCCACCGTGCGCTGGGGCATGCGCACCGAGGGCGAGCGAGACGCCTGATGCCGCGCCCCGCCGCCCGTCGCCCTGCCGCTCCGGCGAGCATTTGTTTGGCGGGCCGAGCTTGACTTCTCCGCCCCCGCGCGTATAATATCCGCGTGAACACGCGCAGCGGCAGAACCGATTGCGGAGATAGCCCCGACCCCCGAAACGAACGCAGCCGCCGATACTCCGCCGACGGCAAGAGACCCGAGCGCCGCATCGAGCGCCGCTTCGCGCGCAGCGATGCGGCAAGCCGCATGCCCGGCAACGCTCGCAACGCATCGGCAGCTCCGCATCGCGAAGCCCCGCAGCGCCGCGAAGCCCCCGAAGGCAGCGAGCAGTGGCTGAGCCCTTGGGTGCAGCTCAAATACTTCACCTACAACCCCGCCGTCTTCCCGCGCATGCTCGGTGCCGTCAGCCCCGATGCCGAGGCCGGCGGCCTCATCAACGTCTACGACAAAAACGGCGAGCTCTTCGGCGGCGGCACGTGGAACCCCCGCAGCCGCACCCCGCTGCGCATGATGCGCCACGGCAGCGAGCCCCTCGGCGAAGCCGATCTCGAAGAAGCCCTCCGCCGCGCCGTCGCTTGGCGCCGCGAAAGCTGCCGGCTCGATGAGGTCAGCAACGCCTACCGCGTCATCCACGGAGACTCCGACGGCCTCGGCGGCCTCATCGTCGATCGCTACGCCGACGTGCTCAGCCTCGAAGTGAGCACGCTGGGCGTCTGGCAGCGCCTCGGCCGCTGGCTGCCCCTGCTGCACGAGCTCTGCGGCACCTCGCGCCACGTCATCACCGTCGACGAAGCCGTCGCGCGCATGGAGGGCATCGACCGCGACACGGCACCGCCGAGCGCCCCCGTCGGCAAAGTCCGCATCGTCGAGCACGGCGTCAACTTCGAAGTCGACTTCGTCCAAGGCCACAAGACCGGCTTCTTCTGCGACCAGCGCGACAACCGCCTCAAACTCGCCGGCCTTGCGCGCGGCAAGAGCCTGCTGGACCTCTGCTGCTACTCGGGCGGCTTCTCGATTCAGGCGCGCCTGCACGGTGCCGCCGACGTCACGGCCGTCGACCTCGACGAGAAAGCCATCGCCATGGCGAAGCGCAATGCGAACCTCAATGCTGAGGGCGGCCCTCTGCGGATTGACTTCGTGCATGCCGACGCCTTCGTCTATGCCCGCCAGATGGTGCGCAACGGCAGGAGCTTCGACATCGTGCTGCTCGACCCGCCCAAGTTCGTGCTCGGACGCGATGAGGAAAAGGAGGAGGGCCTTCGCAAGTATCATGACCTCAACATGCTCGGCCTGCAATGCGTCAAGCGCGGCGGCCTCTTCGTCACCTGCTCCTGCTCGGGGCTCGTCAGCCCCGCCGAGTTTGAAAAAGTCGTCATCAAAGCCGCGCAGCGCCTCGGCAGGCGCTTGCAGATTCTCGAAATGACCGGCCCCGGCTGGGATCACCCCTTCCTCTCCACCTACCCCGAAGGGCGCTACCTCAAGGTCCTCTGGGCACGCGTCATCAGCTGATGCCGAGCCCGCCCGACGCACCCCTCACGATGGTTTTGCGATATGATTAACACACTGGCGATTTCCCTCACTCTGGCACTCGTGCTGGGCATGCTCTCGCAGAAGGTGCGCCTCTCGCCTATCATCGGCTATTTGCTGGCGGGCATCATCGCCGCGCAGTGCTGGGGCGATTCGCTCGACCACGAACTCGTCGAAGACTTCTCGCACATCGGCGTCGTCCTCCTGCTCTTCGGCGTCGGCCTGCAGTTTCACTTCAAAGACCTCGTCGCCGTCCAGAAAGTCGCCGTGCCCGGCGCCATCATGTGCATGGGCATGCGCACCCTGCTGGGCACCCTCACCTGCATGCTGCTGGGCGGCGCCATGGGCTTCACCATGACGGGCTGCGTCATGTTCGGCCTCTGCTGCTGCGTCTCCAGCACCGTCGTCCTCACCCGCGTGCTGGCCGATAACCGCATCCTGCAAACGCCCTCCGGACACCTTGCTCTCGGCATGCTCGTCGTGGAGGACATTTTCACCATCGTGCTGCTCGTGCTCATGCCCGTCATCTTCGGCGACAAACCGCTGCTGGAATCGCTGCTCTGGATGGTCGTCAAACTCGGGCTGCTCGTGCTCTGCGTCGCCTACGTCGGGCGCCGCATCATCGGCCGCGTGCTCACCTACGTCTCGCGCTTTGCCTCCGGCGAGCTCTTCACCCTGGCCGTGCTCGTCTTCGCCCTCGGCATTGCCTCCCTCTCCGCCTACGTCTTCGATGCCTCGATGGAGTTCGGCGCCTTCCTCTCGGGCATGGTCGTCGGGCAGAGCAAGTTCTCGGCGCGTGCCGCCAGCGACGCTCTGCCGATGCGCGACGCCTTCGCCGTGCTCTTCTTCGTGTCGGTCGGCATGGGCTTCCACTGGGAGGGCATGATCGAATACTGGCCCATGGCGCTGGGCACCGTCCTGCTGACGCTGCTGGCACCCATCGCCGCCTACATCGCCATCCGCATGCTCAAGCGCCCCTTCCGCATGGCGATGCAGGTATCAGCCTCCCTCTCGCAGCTCGGCGAATTCTCGTTCATCCTCGCCACGCTGGCCTCCACCCAGTATGACGTCTTGCCCCGCGAGGCTGCCAACATCATCACCGGCGCTGCCATCATCACCATCACCCTCAACGCTGCCTTCTACCGCTTCGTGCCCGCCTTGATCCGCGCGATGGAGAAGCGCGGCGTCGGCGACCCCCGCCACGAGGAGCTCGACAACGTGCCCGAGCCGCAGGAAGACCGCCACCGCGTGATTGTCGTCGGCTACGGCCCCTGCGGCGAGCTCTGCACCAAGGCGCTGCTCGACAACGACGTCGACGTCGTTGTCATCGAAATGAACGTCAACACCGTGCAGCGCCTCATGAAGTGCGGCATCCCCGCCATGCACGGCGATGCCGCCCGCCGCGACATCCTCAAACTCGCCGGTGTTGAGCAAGCCGTCAGCATCATCATCACCACCCCGGCGGCACCCGCTGCGGATATCGCCTCGATGGCGCGCAGCCTCAACCCGAAGATTCAAGTGCTGGCGCACACGACTTACCTGAGCGTTGCGGAAGCCCTGAAGCGTTCGCTCAAGGATGACGTCGAGGTGTTCTCCGGCGAGCACGAGGTCGCGCTGACCATGTTTGCCCACCTGCTGCGCAGCCAGCACGCCACCGAAGAGCAAATCAGCCGCGAGCTCGAGCGTACCCGAAACGAGCTCACGGGCGGCCGCCCGACCGCCGAGGCCTGAGCCGGCGGCCTTCCCGTATCCCGCTCGGCCTTCGCCACGCCTCGCAGGCTGCGCCCTCCGCGCACCCTGCACGCTGCGTTTTCCCGAGCAGCCGCCCCGCACGCTCGTTTTGCACGCCTGCGCGGCTCGCCTACGGACACCCGAGCCCGTGCACGTCCCGCACGTCCCGCACGTCCCGCACGTCCCGCACTCCCCGCGCTCCTCGCACTCCTCGTGACTTCGAGACTTCGAGACTTCGAGACTTCGAGACTTCGCAACTTCGCGCTCTTGGGGCGAGCGCGGCGGCATCTTTCATGCTTGAGGCGCCCCGGACTCTGTGATAGGATGGAGCGATGAAACGAAACATGTGGCGCCCGCAGACGGCGGGCATGGCTCTCCTCCTGCTGATGGCGCCTATGGCCGCCCAAGAGAGCTTCGGAGCCTCCCCGGAACAACGCCCCGCTGATCGGGCAGAGACGACGGAGGAGCGCCTTCAGCGGGCGGGCGGCGCCCTGCTGAATTTGGCGCTCGACCGACTCAGCGAACGACAGGACAAGAAAGCGAAAGCCCGCGCGGCGCAGGAAGGGGGCGCCGCCGCAGGTGCCGAGCCGAGCGCCGGGAACGCGCCCGTGCAGGACCCCGATCGCCCGCCGAAGTGGAGCCTGATGCGCGACCGCATGATCGAGACGCTCGTCGGCGAGACGCTTGATGTGCAGGCAGGCGAGAGCCCCTCCGATTGGCTGGCGCGCGTGCTTCGCGAGACGCTCGACATTGTTGTGCATGACTACAACGAGTACTTCAAGAACGAGGGCCGCGCCTACACGCGCGAGCTGAGCGAAAGCTTTGTGAACCGCGTGCGCGAGGATGAGAAAATCAGCGCCGCGCTCTTCTCCGTGCAACTGCTCTGCTGGAGCGTCATCATCTATCTGACCATCGTCACGCTCTTCATGCTCGTCTACGTCCGGCTCATCAACTCCCGCCAGAAGCAGCTGCTGCAAGCCTTCACGGCGGCGCAGAAACGCTCCGAGCAGCCGGAACAGAGCCCCGAAAAGCCCTGAGCCACTCAGACGGCTCAGCCGGCCCTGTGAGCGCGGAGCCCTATGAGAGCGCGGAGAACTCTGCGTGAGCTCTGCGAGAACTCTTGTGAAGCTCCGCGAGAGCCGGGAAGGCCCTCATGGGCTGCGGGCCCCGAAGCAGCCGATCCTCCGCTCGCGAGCCTCTTCCCTGAGCGGACGGCAAAAGCGAAAGCAGCGAGCTCGTTGAGGCTCGCTGCTTTCGCTTTGCTGCGTGCCGCGCTCCGGCGGCGGGTGCGGGGCAGGGGGGCTTCAGCTGTGCCCGGCCAGCTCGCTGAGCAGCTTGCAGTGAATACCGCCGAAGCCGCCGTTGCTCATCACCAGCAGCACGTCGCCGGGGTGAGCCCGCCCCACCACGTGGCTGACAATATCATCGACATTGGCGGCGACGTAGCAATCCTTGCCCATGGCGCGAATCTCCTCGGCGAGCGACTGCTCATCGAGGCGCTGATCCTCGGGCACCTTGCGCAGCCGCTCAATCGGCGAGAGTACCACCATGCAAGCCTCGCTGAGCGCCGCCGCGAGCTCGTGCTGGAAAATGTTGCGGGAGGTCGTATTGCTGCGCGGATCGAAAATCGCCCAGACGCGGCGATTCGGGAAGCGCTTGCGGACGCTCTCAATCGACGCGCTGATCGCCGTCGGATGGTGCGCGAAATCGTCGATCACCGTCACGCCGTTCACGGTGCCGCGCAGCTCTTGGCGGCGAGCCACGCCCTCGAAGAACCCCAGAGCCTCGCGAATCTGATCCGGCGTCAGCCCGGCGAAGCGAGCCGCGCAGATGGCCATGGCCGCATTGCGGACGTTGCAGGCGCCGACCATGGGGACGCGGTAGGGCTCACCGCCCAGCGTAAAGGTGCTGCCGTCCGGCTGCTCGTCAATATCGGCAATCACCACGTCCGCATCCGCGCTGAGACCCACGGACGTCGTGCGAACCATGCTGAGCTCTTTGGCGGCGTGGGCGCGCACCTCGAGGCAGTTCGGACAGTCGGCATTCAGAAAGACCATGCCGCTGCTCGGCACCACGCGCAGCAGGCGCTTGAAGGAGAGCTTGATCTCGTCCACATTCGCATAAATATCCGCGTGATCCATCTCAATGTTGTTGATGATGACCACCTCGGGCAGGTAGTGGAGAAACTTCGAGCGCTTGTCAAAAAAAGCCGTATCGTACTCATCGCCCTCCAGCACGCAGAACTCGGAATCCGTAAAGCGGCCGCCGCGATCGAGATTGCGGGCGATGCCGCCGATCATGAAGCTGGGGTTGAGGCCGTTGTGCTCCATGAACCAAGTCAGCATCGACGTCGTCGTTGTCTTGCCGTGCGTGCCCGTCACCACGTAATTGTGCCGCCCTCGCAAAAAGAACTCCTTGAGCGTTTCGGGCAGACTCAGGAAGTGCAGGTGGCGGTTGAGCACCTCTTCGACCTCCTCATTGCCGCGGCTCATCGCATTGCCGATCACGATCAGATCGGCCTCGGCGGGAATATTCTCCGCCTTGTATCCCTGCGTGACGCGGATACCCTCAGACTCCAGAAAGGTCGACATCGGCGGGTACGCATGGTCATCCGTTCCCGAGACCTCATAACCCCGCTTCGCCATCGCAGAGGCAACAGCCCCCATGGCGGTGCCACAAATTCCGATAAAGTGAACGTGCTTCATGGTGTACGTGTGTACGCGTGCGCGCAGAGCTTATCTTAGATGGGGCATTTTGGCAAGCTAAATGTGTTTGGGCCTCCATGCCCGAAGCTCGATTCGGATGCGCGATGCCTTCGCGCCGACCGGGTGACAGCCGGCCCCTGCGTGCGCATGGCCGAGGCGGCCTGCTCCTCCCCGAAGCCGCGGGGCAGGTGTGGCGCTGCGGATGCCGCGACACATATAAACATTGACACGCGCGCGTACGCGCGTATAATAGCCCGACATATGACTGACAACACGACGCCTCCCGCAGATCCCGAACTGGCGGTCACGGGGGCCCAGCAGGAGTACGGTGCGGCCCAGATTGACAAGCTGGAAGGGCTGGAAGCAGTCCGCAAGCGCCCCGGTATGTACATCGGAGACCCCGACGAGCGAGGCTTGCACCACTGCGTATTTGAAGTTCTGGACAACTCCATCGACGAACACCTCGCCGGCTATTGCAGCCGCATCGAGATTCGCATCCACGTCGACGGCTCCATCTCCGTCATCGACAACGGCCGCGGCATCCCGGTGGACATCCACCCGAAGTTCGGCATCCCCGCCGTCGAGCTCGTGCTGACCAACCTGCACGCCGGCGGCAAGTTCGGGCAGGGCGCCTACAAATACTCCGGCGGCCTGCACGGCGTGGGCGCCAAGTGCGTCAACGCCCTCTCCGACTGGTTCAAGGCCGAAGTGCGCCGCGACGGCAAGCGCCACGTCATCACCTTTGAGCGCGGGCGCACGAAAGACAAGCTGCACGTCATCGGCAGCTGCCCCGCCAACCAGACCGGCACCGCCATCACCTTTTTGCCCGATCCGACCATCTTCACCGACACGGTCGAGTTCCGCTTCGAGCGTCTCGCCGGCCGCCTGCGCGAGCTCGCCTTCCTCAACCCCGGCCTCATCATCCGCCTCGTCGATGAACGCACCCAGCCCGAGCATACGGAGACCTTCCTGTACAAGGACGGCATCCGCGAGTACGTCCGCCAGCTCGGCGAGGCCAAGACCCTCATCACCCCCGAGCCCATCAGCATCTCGGGCATCCGCCACATCGAGGTCGAATACGACGGCAAGAAGATGGAGGACGACGTCATCGTCGACGTCGTGCTGCAATACAACGACAGCTACCAAGACCAAATCCTCTGCTTTGCCAACTCCATCTTCAACGGCGACGGCGGCACGCACCTCTCGGGCTTCCGCAGTGCGCTGACGCGCGCCGTCAACGCCTACGCCAAGGCCAACAACCTGCTCAAGGACAAAGACCCCAACCTCACGGGCGAAGACGTGCGCGAGGGCCTTGTGGCCGTCATCAGCGTCAAGATGCCCAACCCCCGCTTCTCCAGCCAGACGAAGGACAAACTCGTCAATACGGAAATCGAGGGCGTCGTCAGCGGCGTCGTTTACGAAGAGCTCAAGGAGTACTTCGAGGAGAACCCCTCCATGGCCCGCGCCATCATCGAGAAGTGCCTCACGGCCTCCCGCGCGCGCGAAGCCTCGCGCAAGGCTCGCGAAGCCGTCCGCAAGAGCGCCATGAGCATCGGCGGCGGCTTGCCCGGCAAGCTCTCCGACTGCTCGAACCGCGACCCGTCGCAGTGCGAGCTCTTCATCGTCGAGGGTGACTCCGCAGGCGGCTCGGCCAAGATGGGGCGCGACCGCCGCACGCAGGCCATTCTGCCGTTGCGCGGCAAGATTCTCAACGTCGAGAAAGCCCGCTTGGACAAGGCGCTGAGCAGCGAGATGATTCAGAACATCATCACCGCCATCGGCACCGGCATCGGCGACGGCGAGAGCGAAGGCTCCTTCGACCTCAGCAAGGCGCGCTACCACAAGATCATCCTCATGGCTGATGCGGACGTCGACGGCGCACACATCTGCACCCTGCTGCTCACGCTCTTCTGCCGCCACATGCCGCAGCTCGTGCGCGCGGGCTACCTCTACATCGCCCAGCCGCCGCTCTACCGCGTGCGCTACCGCAAGACCGAGCAGTTCGTGCAGGACGACGTGCAGCTCAACCGCCGACTCATCGCGCTGGGCGCGGGAGACGTCACCCTGCGCCGCAGCGACGGCAGCCGCGAGTACGACGCCGACACCCTCATGGCTATCCTCGAGACGCTCATCGGCCTGCAGAAATACGAGCAGAGCGTGGCTCGCCACGGCGGCAACTTCCGCGACCTGCTGCGCCACCGCAACGCCAACGGCAGCTTCCCCGAGTACCTCGTCAAGGTGCGCTGCGGCAACGAAGAAGAGGTGCTCTACTTCCCGACCATGGAAGAGCTCACCGCCTACTCCGACGCCAACCCCGACCTCTTCCTCTTCGGCGAGCCGAGCGATGAAGAACTGGCCGCCCACCCGCTGCCCGTGCGCGAAGGCCCCAGCCGCCGCGCCCTGCTGCACGAACTCCACGAGGTGCACGCCATCCGCCGCGTCATGAGCCGGCTCGAAGAGCTGGGGATTCCCGGCGACTGCCTGCTCAGCGACGACGCCCCGCTCTTTGAAGTCGCGGAGGGCGCACGCAACAGCGTCACCCCCGTCTTCTTCGTCGGCGACATCCTCGACAAAGTGCTCGAAATCGGCCGCCGCAACGTCACCATCACCCGCTTCAAGGGCTTGGGCGAAATGAGCGCCAAAGACCTCTACAGCACGACGATGGACCCCGAGACGCGCGAGCTGCTGCGCGTGCGCCTCGACGACAGCAACGCCGTTGAGGCCGACAAGATGTTCACCATCCTCATGGGTGACATGGTCGAGCCGCGCCGCCGCTTTATCGAGGACAACGCCCTCAACGTCCGCAACCTCGACGTCTGATCCCGGCAGCCTTGCGCATGCCACCTCACAACTTTAATCACAAGACAGCTTCATGAACGAAATGCGAATCCGGCCCGTCGACGTCGCGGAAGAAATGTCCCGCAGCTTCCTCGACTACTCGATGTCGGTCATCATCTCCCGCGCTCTGCCCGACGTGCGCGACGGCCTCAAGCCCTCGCAGCGCCGCGTGCTCTTCGCCATGCGAGAGCTCGGGCTCAGCCCCTCGAAACCCACCATCAAGTGCGGCAAAATCGTCGGTGACACCATCGGTAACTACCACCCGCACGGCGACCAGTCCGCCTACGGCACGCTGGTGACCATGGCGCAGCCCTGGAACATGCGCGACGTGCTGGTCGACGGGCAGGGCAACTTCGGCACCCCCGAAGGCGACCCCCCCGCCGCCATGCGATACACCGAGGCGCGCCTCAGCGCCTTGGGCGTGGCGCTGATGGACGAGCTGGACAAGGAGACGGTGGACTTTCAGCCCAACTACGACAACCGCCTCGAAGAGCCCGTCGTCTTCCCCGGCGCCTTCCCGAACCTGCTGGTCAACGGCGGCACCGGCATCGCCGTCGGCATGGCCACCAACATGCCCCCGCACAACCTCGGCGAAGTCGTCGACGGCATCTGCGCCTACATCGACAACCAGCACATCACCGCCGAGCAGCTGCGCGCCTACATCAAGGGGCCGGACTTCCCCACGGGCGGCTACATCCTCGGCTTCAAGGGCATCGACAGCTACTTCCGCACCGGCCACGGCAGCGTGCGCATGCGCGGCAAGATTGAGACCGTCACGGGCGAGAACGGCCGCGACTTCCTGCACATCACCGACGTGCCCTACGGCGTCAACCGCGCCGAGCTCCAGAAGCGCATCGCCGAGCTCGACCGCGACAAGGTCATCACGGACATCGCGGGCATGCGCGACCTGACCGACTACATCGAAATCGAGCTCAAGCGCGACGCTCGCCCGCAGGTCGTCATCAACCAGCTCTACAAACTCACGAGCCTCGAGACGAGCTTTGCCGTCAACATGCTGGCGATTCACGAGAACCGCCCGAAGCTGCTGACGATGCGCGACGCCATCCGCTTCTACGTCGAACACCGCCGCGAAGTCGTCATGCGCCGCACGCGCTACCTGCTTCGCAAGGCCGAAGAGCGCGCCGAAGTGCTCGAAGCCTACCTCATCGCCCTCGCGAATCTCGACGAGTTCATCCGCATCATCCGCGACTCCAAGAACCGCGACGATGCCCGCAACCGCCTCATGGAGTACCGCTACCCCGTGAAGCTCGCCGAAGGACTCGGCATCCTCATTCACGAGCAACCCTCGGTGCAGGGCGAGCTCTACGTCTTCACCGAGCGGCAGGTCAACGCCATCCTCGACCTGCGCCTCTACCAGCTCACGGCTCTCGAGAGCGACAAGCTCACCACCGAGTACAACAGCCTGCTGGAGCAGATCAAGGACTACCTCGACATCATCGCCAGTGAGGCTCGCGTGCTCGGCATCGTCAAAGACGAGCTGCGCGCCATCAAGGCCAAGTACGCCACGCCGCGCATGACGCACATCATCCCCTTCGAGGGCGACATGTCCATCGAAGACCTCATCCCGAATGACTCGATGATCGTGACCATCACGCACAGCGGCTACATCAAGCGCACCAACTCCGACGAATACCGCCTGCAGAGCCGCGGCGGCAAGGGGGTGAAGGCCGCCACGACGAAGAGCCGCAAGGACGAGAAGGACTACGTCGAGCACCTCTTCGCCGCGCAGAATCACGACTACATCATGTTCTTCACGAACACCGGGCGCGTCTACGTCGAGCGCGTCTACGAGATTGATGAGGCCGCTCGCAGCGCCCAAGGTCGCTCGATCAAAAACCTGCTTGACCTCCAGCCCGGCGAGCGCATCGCCGCCATCCTGCGCCTCGAGCGCCGCGTCGATGAGAACGGCAAGGATGTCACCTTCGGCGAGGGCTCGGGCAACGTGGTCTTTGCCACGCGCGACGGCACGGTCAAGAAGACCGCGCTGGTCGACTTCGCCAACTACCGCAAGGCCGGCATCATCGCCATCAACCTCGAGGAGGGCAACAGTCTTGTCAACGCCGAGCTGACCGACGGGCAGCAGCAGGTCGTGCTCGTCACGCACGAAGGCATGAGCATCCGCTTCAGCGAGGATGACATGCGTGCTCAGGGGCGCAACACGATCGGCGTGCGCGGCATCAAGCTGCGCGAGGGCGACTACGTGGTGGCGCTCGCGGTGGTGCGCGACGATGCAACGCTGCTGGTTGTTTCGGAGAACGGCCTCGGCAAGCGCACCGGCTTCGATGAATACCGCGTGCAGAGCCGCGGCGGCATCGGCCTCAAGACCATGAACTGCACGGAGAAGACCGGCCTCGTCGTCAACGCGACGACGGTGACGGACGAGGACGAGCTGATGATCATGACGACGGGCGGTCAGTCCGTCCGCCTCAAGGTCAACAGCATCCGCGAGACGGGCCGCGCCACGCAGGGCGTGAAGCTCATCACGCTGGACAACGAGAAGGACAGCATTCAGGATATCTCCCTCGTCATCCCCGATGATGAAGAGGAGGGCTCCGGCGATGCCGCCGCTGACGGTGAGGGTGAAGCCGGCCCCGGCGGTGAGCTCGCTGCCGATGGCTCCGACGCCGCAGGTGACGCCGCGGACGAGGGCGGGGCTTCGGGAGAGTCTCCTGTCGGCGAGTGAGCCTTGCAGACGCCTGACGGAACCGGGTCGCGGTCGCCTTAGCGGCGATCGCGACCCGCTTTTTTTCGCGGAGAGAGCCGCGCTTTTGTCTTGACGCAGGGGGGCGGCCGTGTTAGCCTGCGAGGATGAAACATATGATAGGGACATGCTCCTTGCTGTTGTTGCTCTCGGCCTCCGTCTCTGCTCAGGAGGCGCCGCAGGCGGCTCCTGCTCCGAAAGCTGCCGCTGCGGAAGCGGGTGCGCCCGAAGGGCCTTACAAGGAGGAGTTGGAGCTGCTCAGCCGCCATCCCTCGGCGGCCGTGCGCCACAGCTATGAGTTGTTGACTCGGGGGCAGTGCAGCATGGCGGATGTCTGGCAGACGGAGGAGCGCTGGATTGATATGAAGCTGCGCTACGGGTGCAGTGCGGTCGAGCGCGAATCGCTGCTGACGCGCCTGTTGGTCAACTTGCGGCATCAGCAGATGCTCGTTCTGGTCTCCAGCCATTACGACCCCGCAGCTCTGGCGGCTCCCGCTCCCGCCCTCAGTGACAAAATCGAGGCCGCCGAGCACGCCCTTCGCGAACTGCGCAGCTTGGAGAATGCCGAGCCCGCCGCCGAGAAGTCCGGCAGAAACAGGCGCGGCTCCGCCGGCTCGAAGTAAACAGAGGCGCAGCGGCGCGAGCCGCGGTTGAGGTACGAGTGCCCGTGCGCGGTAAGCCCGTGCGGGGCGCTCGGGCGCGGGCTGTGCCGTGCTTGAGCTCACCGCTCGGGAGCTCCTCCGCGCGGCGCGGCCGGGGCGTGCGCGGGGAATTGCTCGGCGACCTGCGCGGCGGATGAGCCTGCGGCCGGAGCCGCGTGCGCGGCGAGTTGCGGAGCGGCGTGCGCGGCGGATGCGGGGTGGATGGGAGTGTGCCCGAGGCGGTGTGTGCGGCGGGTGGGAGTGCGGCAAGAGCCGCGTGCGCGGCGAATTGCGGAGCGGCGTGCATGCCGGATCGGCGGCGGATAGCGGGCGGATGGCGCGGCGGTGTGTGCGGAAGGTGATTCGGTGTTGCTATCTGTGAGCCAGGGCAGACGCATTAGAAAAACAGTGTAGACATAGAGAGAAGGATAGGCGTGGATATTCGCTTAGGAATTCAACATCAGCGTGTTACTGTAATATATTTATTTTCTTGAACTTATATACAAAATATGC
>NZ_CALXNG010000030.1:0-26156 GCF_944389695.1 Candidatus Parakkermansia intestinigallinarum | reverse complement strand
TGCCCCCTGCGTTGTTTTTCTCTTCTTCTCTCTGCTCTGTTGCGGCGTCATTCCACACAATTAGCAGAAGAGCCGGACTTTTGCTCGGGCAAGGAGGCGATCAGCGGGGCGCAGCGCGCCAGTTTCCGCAAGACGGGGATGGCTGCCGCGCCGAGGGCGATTTTGCAGACGTCATTCCACAGCGCGAGCTGCGGCACATTGGTGACGTAGGCGGCCAGCATGAGAACGGGGATGAGCACGAGGGCGGTGCGCAGGCGGCGGCTCGCCGCCCGCATGTTCGGCAGATTAAACACAATCACCGAGCCCAGAGCCGCGGCGCAAATGGCCGGTAAATCGAGCTGCCAAGGGTGCACGTACAGCCGACCGCTGACCAGACCGGCGAGCGTCAGCACGGCCAGTAGGAAGGCGGCTGCGGCGTTGAGAAGCGCGATGAGCCGCGTCTCCGGCACCCCGCGATCAGCGAGCAGCACAAGGTGACACCACGGCGCGAGCAGCGCGGCCGCCGACGTGAGAAGCGCCAGAGCCAGCTCGCCGACGAGGCCGCCCGCAAGGCTCAGGCGCACCGCCCCCGCCTCGGCGGCCGCCAACTCGAGCGCCGCCGCTGCCGCCGTGCAGAAGGCGGCAACAATCCCGAAGCGGGCGACGACGGAGACGGCACTTTTGGCCGCAGGGTGGATGAGCTGTTCGCTGTCCATGACAGGCAGGGGCGTCAGTCCCGCTCGGCAGGCGGCTCTGCTGATGATAACTCCGACTCGGCCGACGATGGGTCGCCGAGCGATGCTTCATCGCCGGCCGATGCCTCGTCGGCGGGCTCCGCCGTGAAGGAGGCGGCCGCGTAGGCGATGGGGAAGCGAGCTTTGCCCGAAAGGTCGCAGACTAGCTCGCTGTCCTCGTAGCCGAGCTCATCCATGAGCGCACAGACGGCAGGGCCTTGGTCGTGGCCGACTTCGAGCAAGACGACTGCGCGCGGCGCAAGATACGGCCGCGCCTCGCGGAGAAAGCGTCTCACGACGTCCAGCCCGTCGGGGCCGCCGTAGAGGGCGAGAGCCGGGTCGTGCTGCACCTCTGCCGCAAGCGCCTCGCCATCGGGCACGTAGGGCAGGTTCGCGACGACGAGGTCGTAGGGGCTCGGCGGCACGAGTCGATCGCCTCCTTCGCCTCCGCTCCAAGCGCTGAAGAGGTCGCTGCGATAGGTGCGCACGCGCGCGCAGAGCGCCGTGGCGTTTTCGAGCGTCAGCGCCAGGGCCTCGGGGGAAAGATCCGCCATCACGACCTCGGGTTCCAGCGGTGCCAGTTCGAGGGCGAGCGTGATGCCCAGCACGCCCGAACCGCAGCCCATGTCGAGCACCCGGAGCCCGCGGCGCCGCGCCGTGCGGCGCAGAGCCAGCTCGGCGAGCTCCTCCGTCTCGGGGCGCGGAATGAGGGCTCGCGCGTCGGTGCGAAACTCGCGTCGGTAAAATTCCGTGCTGCCCAGCAGGTGCTGCAGGGGCTCGCCGCGCCCGCGGCGGCGCAGCAGCTCGCGCAACTCGGCCAGCTGCTCTTCGGCGACGGGGTCCTCGTAGTGCAGATAAAGCCACGTGCGATCGCAGCGCAGAACGTGCACGAGCAGACTCTGCATCGAGTAGCGCGGCGCGTCAATGCCGCGCGCGTGGAGATAGTCGGTGCCCGAGCTGAGAATATCGCGGATCGTTTTCATAGTGAGCGGAAGCGAAACGGAAAAGAGATAGGCGGGTGAGCTCAGCCCTCGAGCTCGCTCATGCGCTCCTGCATTTCGGCGTGCTGCATGCCTTCGATGAGTTCGCCGAGGGCCCCCGTGCTCATCACGAGGTCCAAGTTGTAGGCGCTGTAGCCGATGCGGTGGTCGGTGAGGCGGTTTTGCGGGAAGTTGTACGTGCGAATCTTCTCCTCGCGCCCGCCGGAGCCGATGAGGGCCCGCCGCTTTTCGGAGTAGCTCTGCTGCGCCTCCTTCTGTTTCATCTCGAATAGGCGAGCTCTCAGAATACGCATGCCGGTCTCGCGGTTCTTGATCTGCGAGCGCTCCTGCTCACAGCGCACCATGAGCCCCGTCGGCAGGTGAAAAATCTGCACGGCCGATTCGGTGCGGTTCACATGCTGCCCTCCGGCTCCGCCCGAGCGGCAGGTCTCAATGCGCAGCTCCTCGGGGCGAATCTCGACATCCACCTCCTCGGCCTCCGGCAGCACGGCCACCGTCGCCGTCGAGGTGTGGATGCGCCCCTGCGTCTCCGTCTCCGGCACGCGCTGCACACGGTGCACTCCGCTCTCATACTTCAGGAATCGAAAAACCTCATCGCCGCTGACGCGAGCCGTCACTTCGCGGAAACCGCCGACATCGCTCGGCGCCGCATCGAGAATCTCGAAGTGCCAGCCCCGCTGCTCCGCATAGCGGCGATACATCCCCAGCAAATCCGCGGCGAAAAGAGACGCCTCGTCGCCGCCCGTTCCCGCGCGAATCTCGATGAGCGCATCGCGGTCCTCGGCGGCATCGCGGGGCAACAGGCTGTATTGCACGCGCTGCTCAAGCTGCTCGATTTTGGCGCTGAGCTCAGCCGCCTCGTCGCGGGCGAGAGCGGCGAGCTCTTCATCATCCCCCTCGGCCAAGCGGCGATTCTCTTCGAGCCGGCGGCGCAGGGAGCCGAGCTCTTCCCAGTCGCTCATCAACTCGCTCGTGCGCCTGTGCTCGCGCATCAGCTCTTCGGCCCTCGCCCGATCGCTGAAAAGCTCAGGGTCGGAAATCAGGGCCTCAAGCTCGGCCAAACGAGCGCGTCGCTTCTCGATGAGGGAAGAGTAGTCCATGCCGGAGCCCCATTGTAGCCCGCAGCCGATGGGCGCGCAAGCACAAAATATCCGCATTTGTCGCCGGAAGTTGATTTTGCTCTTGCCATTCGGTGCCGCAGCTGCTACAATACCCCTGCGCGTGAGCGCTGCGTCAGTCCCGTGGTGTAATGGTAGCACAAGAGATTTTGATTCTCTTTGTCTAGGTTCGAACCCTGGCGGGACTAGAAGACGACACCTACATCCGAAAGAGCCCTGCGGGTCACCCGCAGGGCTCTTTTTGCGTCGCTCAACAGCTCTTTCGGCGTCGCGCGAGCGCCTTGCCTTTGCGGCGCCGGAAACGCTTTGTCTTTGCGGCGCCGCAAAGGCTTTGATGGGGGAGTTCGCGAGACGGTGGAGGGTCCGCGAGACGGCGAAACGCCGAGACGGAGAAACGCCGAGACGGAGAAACGGCGAGACGGAGAAACGGCGAGACAAAGAGACAGAGAAACGGCGCAGAGCCGAGCTGCTGCGCCGTTTCGGGAAAAAGACAAATCGAGAGCGTGCATGCGCGGAGCCTGCTCCGCGCAAGACCTGTCGCGAGAGCGGGGAATCACAGATCCAGCGCTTCGGTATCATCCTCGAGCGGATCGCCGAGATCATCGTCGCCGGAGGAATCATCCATGTCCAAATCGAGATCATCCGGGACGAAATCATCCTCTGAGCCGCCGACTCCGGCAGCGGCGCGGGCATCGCGGGCAGCGCGAGCCTTCTTGTACGCCTCCTGCAGGCGAGCCTGCTCAGCCTTCTGCTCTTCGTCCGTCATCGGCTTGGAGATCAGGAAGCGGCGCTGCGTCAGCCCGGAAGCCTTGCGCGTCTCGATGCGGTACGAATCGTAGCCCGCATCGGCGAGAGAATCCATGATGGCCTTGCTCAGATCCTTGCGATCATCCGTCTCGCAGACGTAAACGCGATAATCGCCGAGATTCGGCAAATCCCACGCCGGCGTTCCGTCTCGCGGAATCAGAACACCCACGAGATTGCCGTGGCCGTCCGAGCAGAGCGCCCAAACCTTGTCCGGCTTGCCGGGAGCCGACGGAATCGAGATGTAGTACTGGGGATAGACGTAGGTGTGATGCTGAATCGTCGAATGCTTCAGCCAAGTGCGAAGGCCGCGAGCCGCACGATCCGGCAGCAGACCGGCCTCGTTGCAGTGGCGCGACGTCGGCTTAGCTGCATCATTGTAGCTGAACACCGAAATGCCGGAGCCCACCTTGATGTTTTCCGCAGCCTTGACGGGAGAGACGGGGCTGCTGCACGAAGAGATTGCCGCGGCGGACAACGCGACGCCGCAGGCGAGGGTCATTGTCTTGAGAAGAGAAAGATGTTTCATGTCGTCTATGTGTTCACCATTCTATCTCTTGCATGAGGGGGAACACAAGCAAAAACTTCCAAGCCGCGGCATTTTTTTGCACTTGGCGCGCTGCGGGCACCCTCCGCGCCGGGCTGCGTCGCTGGCAACGGGCCCTGAATGAGCGGCCGAAAACAGCGAAAACAAGGCTGAGAAATGTCTTGACGGACGTTTCGGGCAAGTTCATAATGTGAGCGATATGTTGCCTGTGATGAAATGGTTGCCCTCCATCGGGCGAACGCTTGTGATCGGCTCCTCCGTTGCGCTGCTCAGTGCCTGCGGCGGAGATGAGGAGAGTGAAACGGCCGAATCCGCCTCGGCTTCCTCAGCGCCCGAGCAGACGGTCCCGGCGTCTCCGAATGCCGCTGACGGCGATCGGGCAGCAGACACATCCTCATCGAACGGGGAAGGAGCGGCAGCGCCTGCGACGGGCATCAGCGCCCGCGACGCTCTCTTTGACCACCTCGTCTACTCCGCCGGCAAGGCGATGAGCGAACAGGCATCCGATCCCGTCTTCAACGAAAGCGTCAAACTGATGCTGGAAAAGATGGTCGCCTACTACGACGAGCTGGCAGCCTCCGGCAAAGTCACGCCCGAACGCGTGCGGCTCGGGCTGCGCATCGGCGAAGTCTGCCGCGACCTCGGCGCCTACAGGCGCGCCCTCACCTATTACGAAAAAGCCGAGAGCGATTTCAACGCCCTTCCCGAAGAGCGCCGCAACAGCGACGCGGGCCTGCGCGTTCTGAGCGCCATCAACAACGGCTTCGGCACCTGCCTCTACTGCCAGGGCCGTTTTGACGAAGCCCAAGCCCGCTACCGCCAAGCGCTCGAACTCGACCGAACCGCCTTCCGCCGTCTGGAGCCCGAACAGCGTCCCCTCACCAACGAGCTCATCAGCAGAAAGCCCGAGCTTACCCCCGCCGTCTGCGAGTTGCTCGGCTCTTACCGCTGCCTCGGTGACTGCATCCGGCAGACGGGCGAAATCGAAGACGCGCGCGACGTCTACAAAGACGGCGTGCGACTCGCGCAAGAGCTCTCGCTGCTCTCGCCGCCCATGACCATCAGCCTCTGCCGCCTGCTCAGCGACTTGGGCGACCTCGAGAGCGCCACCGGAAACTACGACACCGCTGCAAAGCACTGGGTCAGCAGCCTTCAGCTGATCAATACGCTGGAAAAAAACTCGCAGGCGAGCATCACGCCCCGCATGCGCCTCGACATGAACCGCATGAAGGCAACGCTCGTCCGGGCTCTTCAGGAGCTCCAGCGCCTCGAGCAGGCCCGAAAGGCCGCAGCGGAACCCGCGCCTGAGCCCGCCGTTGCCCCCGCTGCGGACGCTCCCGCTGATCAGGCAAGTTCTCCGGCTGAGCCCGCAGCGGCATCCGCTGACGCCCCTGCCGCCGCCGACGACGACCGGGCTGCCGCCGCATCATCCGGCTCCGCTGAGAACAAGACGGCTGACAATAAGAACGCCGCCTCCTCCGGCAAAGCGCAGAAACGCACCAAAAAGTCCTCCCGCTCGCGCTCGCGCCGCCGATGAGCACGCAACCGCATTCCTTCGCGCAACCCCATGGCAGAGTATCTGATCTCCGAAGCGGCACTGCTGCGCAATGCTCGTGAGCTGCAGCGACTGGGGAGCGAGAGCGGCGCTCGCATGCTCATCGCCCTCAAAGCCTTCTGCAACCCCACCTGCATCAGCCTGCTGAGGCCCTATGCCCGGGGGTGCTGCGCCTCCGGCCTCTACGAGGCCAAACTCGGCTCCGTCTGCCACGGCGGGCACATCGCCGTCTTCTCTCCGGCCTACCGCGACGACGAACTCCGCGAACTGCTCAACATCGCCCACCACATCGACTTCAACAGCCTCAGCCAATGGGCGCGCTACCGCAGCGAGTGCCTAGCCCACCCGCGCGTGCAGAGCGGTGAGCTGCAGCTTGGCCTGCGCATCAACCCCTGCCACTCCACGGGCCACACCCCGCTCTATGACCCCTGCATACCCGGCTCGCGGCTCGGCATCCCCCCGCAGAACCTCAGCGGTGCCGACCTGAGCGGCCTGAGCGGGCTGCACATCCACACCCTCTGCGAGCAGGGCGCCGCCGAACTCATCGAAACCTTCCGCGCCCTCGAGAACTCGCTCGGCGATCTCCTCGCCTCGCCGCAAATGCGCTATCTCAACCTCGGCGGCGGCCACTGGATCACCAAGCCCGACTACGACCGCGCCGCCCTCGTCGACCTGCTGCGCGACATCCGCCGTCGCTATCGTCTCGACGTCTACCTCGAACCCGGCGAAGCCTGGTTCATCCACACCGGCGTGCTGCGGGCGCAAGTCCTCGATACCTTTGAATCCCTCGGCTACCGCCACGCCATTCTCGACGTCAGCGCCAGCGCCCACATGCCCGACGTGCTCGAAATGCCCTACCGCCCCGACGTCTACTTGGCCGAGCCCTCTCCCGGCACCCCTGCCGGCGATCCCTCGCGCGAGCCCCTGTACCCGGCCGTGCAGCGCAGCGGCACCCGTTACATCGCGGCGAGCGAGAGCGGACAGAAGGCGTACGATTACCGCCTTGGTGCCCCGACCTGTCTCGCCGGAGACGTCATCGGCGACTACTCCTTTGACCGCGAACTGCGCGTCGGCGACCAACTCGTCTTCGACGACATGACGCACTACACCATGGTCAAAACCACGCACTTCAACGGCGTGCCCCATCCCTCCATCGCCCTCGAACGCGCGGACGGCAGCGTTGAAACTCTCTACCGCCCGAGCTATCAGGACTTTGCGGCTCAACTCGGCTGATGCGGCGCCTCGGTGCAGCGCCTTCAGTGCTCGCGCGACTGTCCGGCTCTCCGCCCCCGCTCGGAAAAAAAATGAGCATTTTTCGAAAAAAAGTGAGAAATAATGTTGACATTGCTGCCGTGTCCTGCTACAATCTCCCCGTCACCACGACGGAGGCAACCGAGAGAGGGTGAAGCCAAGAGCGAAGCCGAACAGGAGGTTGCCGCAGAGGGGTGGCAAACAGAAAGCGCCCGTAGCTCAATTGGATAGAGCATCTGACTACGGATCAGAAGGTTTGGGGTTCGAATCCCTGCGGGCGTGCTCCTTCAATGTTAAGCTGAGCAGCAAAGAGAACCGGTCCGCGCGACCGGCCTTTTTGTCTGAGCGGCCGAGCTTGAAGAGACATGGGGGCGTCCCGGTTTCGACTGAACATTCGAGGCGCCGGCTGCATGTGGAGGTTGAACGGCTGGCCTCCTTAAAAGCCGCTCAAACAATTAAATGCCTATTCCAAGAACGAATACGCAATGGCCGCGTAACTAACGCCGCCGGATCAGAACCCTGACGCCTGCTGGGGGTGACGATCTCAGAACAAGCAGGCAGGTGCACGGCGGGGAGACCGCGCCGTGCATGACACCAACAGGTCTCTAGCTTGGCGGAAGGCTGACGCAGAGCGGACCGCCGGCGAAGCAGCCAATCTGCGTCTGAACATGGAGATGCTTGCGTCAACAGTGTCCAGGACAGGGGTTCGATTCCCCTCGCCTCCACTCAACGCCCGGTCGGCACAGCGCCGACCGGGCGTTTTGCTTCCGCGCTGCACGCGCAGGGCGCCCGGCGCGGCGCGGGGAGGGAGAGGGGAAAGGCGTGGCGCTTTGCCGCCTGCGTTGGCCTTGGCTCAGGTGTTGATTTCGACGCAGAGCGAGGTATCGCCGAGGCTGAGGGTGTCTCCGTCGTTGATCGGGGTCTGCCGCTCGTAGATCGCAAGCTGCTGGCCGTTGACGTAGACGCCGTTGCGCGAGCCCTGATCGGTGATGACCAGCCCTTTGGGTGAAAGCTCCAGTTTGGCGTGGCAGCGCGACACGCTCTCTTCCGGGATGACGATGCGGCAGATGGACGGATCCCGACCGATGAAGATGCCCTCTCCTTCGCGCGGAAAATCGGCGAAGTTGATGCGCTTCTCCCACGGTTCTCCCGAGGGCAGGAGCCCGAAGAGTCGCAGGAAGCCCGGCTTGGCAGGGGCGGCCTCGGCCGGGTCGGAGAACAGGTGCGCCGCCGCGTCTTCCTCCTCTTCCGGCGGGGTGAAGACAGCGGGCAAACCGCGCCCCAAGTGCCATTTGAAGCGCAGGGCATCCTGGTGCGGCAGGGAGTGCAACAGGATGTCGGGGTAGGGGGTCGCGTTGAGCAACTTGGACTTCGCGGCGCCGGCCGGTTCATTTCGGCGGGCGGATTCTCCGGTCTTGAAGCGCGCGTTGAGCGTCTGCGCTTCGCTGCTCATCGATGCGAGAATCTCGGAGAGGGAGCCGGAGCCCGACAGGCCGATCGCCTCGTCCGCCCCGGCGTCGAGTTCGTCGAGTTCGCCGAGCGCGTCGACGGCTCCGTCGGCGTTGTCTGCACTGTCAGCACTGTCTGCACTGGCCGCGGCGAGCACTGCGTCCGTGTCCTCTGCACCGCCGGCGTTGTTCGCGTCGCCCGTGTCGTTCGAGCTATCCGAGCTGTCTGCCGCGGACGCTTCGTCCGCGGGGCGTTGGCTTTCGTCGGCGGGAGGCAGCGGGTACGGGGGCGCCGCCGGGGTGTTTCGAGCCGGCGGCGTCGGAAGAGAGCAGGGGGCGGCAGGGGGGAGGGCTGCATCAGCCGGGGCTGCGGTGGGTTGCGCTTGTGTGTCGTTGATCCCGGGCTGAGGCGTCTTGTCCATACGTCGTGTATTGTACCAGTCCGCGGCCTTGTTGACAATCAGAAAGTCATCTTGGCACCTGCAAAAAAAGCCCGCTGCGGGGTCGTCCCGCAGCGGGTGAAAAGCGAAGCTCGCTCGGCTGAGCGGCTCAGAGCTTGTGGCAGAAGTTGTCCTCGGGCTTCAGCGATTCGATGAAGGCCACCAGCAGGTCGATGCAGGACTGCACGTCATCGAGGTCCGCCGTCTCCACCGGGCTGTGCATGTAGCGCAGCGGCATCGAGAGGTTGGTGGCCGGAACACCCATGCGCGAGCGGAAAATCTGATCGGTGTTGGTGCCGGTGGTGCGCCCCGAGGTTTCACGCTGCATCGGGATGCCTTTCTCCGAGGCCAGCAGCTCGAGGCGCCCGTTGAGATTCGGGTGGCAGGCCGGGCCGAAGCAGAGGCAGCCGCCCTTGCCGAGGCGCACGTCGCCGTAGCGCCCCTTGTCGAGCCCGGGCGAATCCGTGGCGTGCGTCACGTCGAGGCAGATCGCGGCGTCCGGGCGGATGCGGTAGGTGAGCATGCCCGCACCGATGCAGCCGACCTCTTCCTGCACCGTATTGGCAAAGACGATGTTCCAAGCCGGCTTGATGCCGCGCTCCTTGAGCGCGCGCGCCACCTCGGCGGTGATAAAGCCGCAGAGGCGGTCATCGAGAGCGCGGCAGACAAGGCGCTTGCCGTTGTTGAGCATCAGCGGGCCGTCGCAGTAGACGCCGCGGTCGCCGACGCGCAGACCGAGCGCCTCGACCTCATCGCGCGAGTCGCAGCCGAGATCCACGTAGAGATCCCAGACCTTCGGCGCTTTGTCGCCGTCGTCGCGGATGTGGATAGCCGTGTTGCCGGTGATGCCGATCACTTCGCCGTCCGTCCCCTGAAAGCGGATGCGGCGGCCGCGGGCAATCGCGACGTCGGATCCGCCGAGGCGTTCGACGCGCACAAAGCCGTTCTCCTCAATGTAGCGGATGGAGAAGCCGATTTCGTCCGCATGGGCATCGAGCATCAGCGTCGGGGCATCCGCCTTCTCGGCGCGCAGCAGCGCCCAGGTCGAGCCGTAGGCGTCGCAGTGCTGCTCGTCGGTGAAGGGAGCGATGTAGGCGGCCCAGATGCGCTGGGCGTCCATTTCCAGCCCGGTCGGTGCCGGCGTGTCCAGAATCTGAGTCAGAAACTCAGAGGCTTCGTCAGATAAATTCATGGCCATAGGAGGTGTTTGTTTCAAAAAGGGGGGGAATGCGGCTCACATGTTGCGGTAGGCGATGTCCGAGCGGCGCTGCGAACCGTCGAAATCGACCTTCGCCGCCTCGTCATGAGCCTTGGTGCGGGCCTCGTCGAGCGTTGCGCCGCCCGCCACAATGGCCAGCACGCGTCCGCCGGCCGTCACCCAGCCTTCGGGTGTCTTGCGCGTGCCGCAGTGGAAGACGCGAGCCTCGCAGTCGCCCAGCCCGTGAATCAAGTCGCCCGAGTGCGACGAGGCGGGGTAGCCGGCCGAGGCGAGGATGCAGCAGACGCTCCAGCCCTCATCGAAGCTGATGAGCTCGGGCTTGAAATCGCCCTTGGCGCCGCTCAGGCAGAAATTGGCCAGATCGCCGCGCAGCAGCGGCATGACCGCCTCGCACTCCGGATCGCCGAAGCGGCAGTTGTACTCGATGACCTTCGGTCCCTGCGGGGTGAGCATCAGGCCGAAGTAGAGGAAGCCCCGGTAGGGCAGGCCGTCTTCGCGCAGACCGCGCACCGTCGGCGCCACAATCGTCTCTTCGATGGTGCGCATCAGTTCGGGCGAGGCCAGCTGCCGCGAGGCCACGGCGCCCATGCCGCCCGTGTTCGGGCCGAGGTCACCGTCCTGCAGGCGCTTGTAGTCACGCGCCGGGCAGAGGATGAGATACTCGTCATCGCAAATCGCGCCGAAGACGGAAATCTCCGGCCCCGTGAGATACTCCTCGACCAGCAGGCGACCCTCGCCGAAGCGCTTGTCGATGAAAACTTCGTTGAGGAAGGCCTCGGCCTCCGCCGCATTCATGCAGACGGCCACGCCCTTGCCCGCCGCCAGACCGTCGAACTTGAGCACGGTCGGGTACTGCCCGCCGATGGCCTCGATCGCTTCGCCGTAACCCGCAACGGCCTTGGCCGTGCCCGTCGGAATGCCGTGACGCATGAGAAAGTCCTTCGCGAACTCCTTGCTGGCCTCGAGCTGTGCGCTCTGCTTCGTCGGCCCCCAGCAGGGAATGCCCAGCGCGGCGCAGCGGTTGGCGAGACCCTCTTCCTTGACGAGGTAGCTCTCTTCGCCGGCGACGCACAGGTCGATTTTCGCGTCGACCATCCACTGCATGAGCTCATCGAAGCTGCCTGCGGGAATTTGGGCGGCAGTCTCGAGAATAGCATCGCTGCCGGGATACGTGTAAAGTTCAGGCTTGCAGGGGCTTGCAGCCAACGTCTCCACGAGCGCCTGCTCGCGGCCACCTTTTCCGATGACGGCTATTTTCATGTTGCCGCCATTGTAACATGATGGCGCGGCAATGCAAGCCGAAAGCGCAGCCCGTCAGGCGGCTCAGCCTCTCAATTCGGGCTTTACCGCGCCGCCGCCATCGTGTATAATGCGCGCGTTATGTTACAGGCAGGCATCGTAGGACTTCCCAACGTCGGCAAATCAACTCTCTTCAACGCGGTCACCCGCTCGCGCAAGGCGGAGGCTGCCAATTACCCCTTCTGCACCATTGATCCGAACGTCGGCATGGTCGAAGTGCCCGACGCCCGCCTTGCCGTGCTGGCGGAGATGAGCAAGAGCGAGCGCATCGTGCCCGCCGCCATTGAGTTTGTGGATATCGCCGGCCTCGTCAAGGGCGCCGCCGAGGGCGCGGGCCTCGGCAACAAATTCCTCTCCAACATCCGCGAGACGGACGCCATTGTGCAGGTCGTGCGTTGCTTCGAGAACGATGACATCATCCACGAGCTCGGTTCCGTCGATCCCGTGCGCGACATTGAAATCATCAACGATGAGCTGATTCTCGCTGACCTCGCCGCGATGGAGAAGCGCCGCGACAGCCGCATCAAGAAGGCTCGCGGCGGCGACAAGGAAGCGAAGGAAGAGATCGCCCTCATCGAGAAGCTCATCCCGCATCTCGACGCCGGCAAGCTCGCCATCACGCTCGAGCTCAGCGACGATGAGCGCAAGCTGCTCAAGAGCTTCTTCCTGCTCTCGAACAAGAAGAGCATCTTCGCCTGCAACGTCAGCGAAGACGAACTCGCCGACGCCATCGCCAACCCCGATTCTCACCCCTACGTCTCCGCCGTGCGCCGCTACGTGGCCGAGCACCACAACGCCGAAGCCGTCGTGATTTCGGCGCGCATCGAGGAGGAGCTCTGCGAGCTCGACCCCGCCGAAGCGCGCGAATTTCTCAAAGACCTCGGCGCGCAGGATTCCGGTGTGAGCGACCTCATCAAGGCCGTCTACAGCCTGCTCGGGCTGCGCACCTACATTACGACGGGCGTCAAAGAGACGAAGGCCTGGACGATTCCGGCGGGCGCCAAGGCGCCTCAGGCGGCCGGCGTGATTCACACGGATTTTGAGCGCGGTTTCATCGCGGCGCAGGTCGTCTCGTACGAGGACCTCGTTGCCTGCGGCTCGCTGACGAAGGCGAAGGAGCAGGCGAAACTGCGTATCGAGGGCAAGGATTACGTCGTGCAGGACGGCGATGTCATCGAGTTCCGCTTCAACGTCAGCAAGTAATCCCGCCTGACTGCCCGGCGTCCGCTTGAGCGCTCGGCGCACTCCGGCCCGGCACCGACCGCTGTTCCGCGACACGAAAACGCCCCGCCGTTGATACGGCGGGGCGTTTTGCGCGGAGACCTCGGCAGCACCCTCAATCGGGAGTGCCGCTGCGGCTCGCTTATTTGCCGGTCTTGCCGAGCGTGTAGCCGGCATAGCTCTCCGTATTGTAGAGAGGCTGCCCTTCCGGAACCGCGTAACCGATGCTCTTGCGGATGGCGAGGAAGTCGGCCACGCCCTCGGGCCCCACCTGATTGAGCGGAGCCTTGTGCAGACCCGCCATGAGAATCATGCGGCAGTAAGCGTCGGCGTTCTCCATGAACCACTCGGCCTCCTCCACGTGGCGACCGCCCGTGATGACGCCGTGATTCTCCATGAACACAACGGTCGACTGCTTCGACGCATCCGCCACCGCCTGAGCCGTCTCCACCGAGCCCGGCGTGCCGTAGGGCGCCAGCGGAATGTGGCCGAGGAAGATATCAGCCTCGGGGTTGATGCCCGAAGGCGGCGTCTGCCCCGCGAAGAGGAAGGCGTTGCAGTGCGCCGGGTGAGCGTGGATGCAGGAGTTGACACCCGAGGCCTTCATCATCGCAATATGCGTCTTCACCTCGCTGGTGGCGGGGCGGTAACCGGCCTTCTGGCGGGCATTCATATCGACGAGGCAGATATCCTCCTCCGTCATGAAACCCTTGGAGCAGAGAGTCGGCGAGCACAGCAGGAGATTCTGCGCTACGCGCACCGAGATATTGCCGCCGTTGCCGTCGACGAACTCGCGCTGCCAGAGGCGACGGCCGATGTCGACCATGCGCTGTTTGATGACGCGCAGCTCCGGCGAGTTAAAGAAGTCGGCGACCTCTTCGCGCGTGACGGGGTTGTATTTCTCCCACGGAAAGATTTTGTCGGGGAGGGGCGGAGTGATGTACCAATCGTCTTCTTGTGACATAGCGTTGTGTAATCAGGGGTTAAGGGATGTATAGAGCTCGCTCTGCGAGCCGGGTTCATAGGTGGTGTAACTGATGCCGAAGGCGTCGCGCGCCGCCTCGGGGCTCGCGCAGATGCCGGCTCCGGCCAGAGCGAACATCGCGGCTCCGAGCACCGTGCTCTCTTCGACATTCGACACGCGCACGGGCAGCTGCAGGATATCGGCTCGCATCTGCGTCCACACCTTGTTGCGCGCAGCCCCGCCGACGAGCAGCAGACTCTCGGCGCGGAAACCGCCCACCGATTCGAGCCGCTTGAGGCGCGACTTGAGGCGATAACTCAGCGCCTCCATCGCCGCGCGGTAGATATGCCCGCGCGTGCGGCCGAGCACCAGGCCGTTGATCGCGCCCTTTCGATCGCCCGAGGCCAGAAAATCGGGCACGAGACTCACGCCGTCGCAGCCCGGGGCAACCGCTGCCGCCTCCGCATCCATCGTGTCGTAGTTTTCACCGCGGTAACAGGTGGACTTCACCCACTCGATGATGCCCGAGCCCACCCACTGCAGACCCGGATTGTAGAGACCGGGGCGGGCATCGTACTCGGCCGTCGCGCCGTCGGCGTAGTCCTCGGCACTCAGCTCGGCCTTGCCGCTGCGCACCATCAGAATCTCCCAAGTGCCCGATGAGAGCACCGGCTGGTTCTCGGCGGCACCCGAGCCGAAAATCGCAAACTGCGTGTCGTGCCCGGCGGAAACAACCGGCACACCCGCCAGCTCGGGAAGCCCCATCGCCTCCGCCGCTGCCGGCAGCACCCGGCCGATGACTTCACCCGCGTCGACCATGCGGGGGAAGAGCTCGCGGCGCAGCCCCGCAGCCTCGAGAATGCGGGGCGAGAAATCGCCCGTCGCGAGATCCGTCATCTGCGACGTGCCGGCCATCGTGCGGTCCGTCGCCATGACGCCCGTCAGGCGGTGGGCAAAGATGTTGGAGATAAAGAGCCAAGCGCAGGCGCGATCCAGAAGCTCGGGGCGATTCTCCCGCAGCCAGATCAGCTTGTAGAGCGTGTTGAAGGCGAAGGCGCCGACGCCGCTGATGCGGCTGAGCTCCTCCTGCGCGATGTAGCGGTCGATATCGCGCATCACCTCGCCCGTGCGCGGGCACTTCCACGAGATAACGGGGTAGAGGAGCTTCCCCTGTTCATCGACAAGGGCGCCGTCGACGCCGAAAGTCGTGATCGTAACGGCTTTGACGAGGCGGCGATCGAGGCCCTCGAGGGCTCGTACCGCGCATTCGCTCAGCTGGCGGAAAATGCGATCGGCATCCCAGACGTGGAAGTCGGGATTCTCGTCGCCGGGCAGAGTGGCGTTGGGCTGCGAGGCTTTGCCGACGAGGCGTCCGCACTCATCGACCAGCATGGCGCGCACATTCGTCGCACCGCAGTCCAGACAGAGGATATACATGAGAAGCTGTCAAAAAGAAATGAAAGAAAGAGGCAGTCGCCGAGAGCTTGAAGGGCATGTCCCTCGGAGCCGCCGTGGCGCAGGCTTGACCGCCATGCCGCAGGTTCATGAGCCGAAGCCTCCCCGAGGCGCCGGAAAGACGCCTCGGGGAGCCCGCTGCATCAGCTGCGGCAGTGCCGCATCAGTACTTGCCGTAGAGCGGACCGAAATTCGCGCAGGCGCGGAAATCGGCACCCTCGAGATCCGTCGTGCCGTGCAGACCCCAAGCCGACGGGCGATAGATCTGACTCTCGGGCACATTGTGAGCGTAGACCGGAATGCGCAGCATCGAGGCCAGCGTCAGCACATCGGCACCGATGTGGCCGTAGGTGAAGGCCCCGTGGTTGGCGCCCATGTTGGCCATCACATTGTAGACGCTGTCGAAGGCACCCTTGCCCGTCAGGCGCGGCGTGAACCACGTCGTCGGCCAACCCGGGTCCGTGCGCTCGTCGAGCGTCTTGTGCACCTCGGCCGGCAGATCCACCGTCCAGCCCTCGGCCACGATCAGCACCGGGCCGAGACCCTTCACGATGTTGAGGCGCATCAGCGTCACGGGGACATCGCCCTTCGAGAGATAGCGCACCGAGTAGCCGCCGCCGCGGAAGTACTCGCGGTTGGCCGGGCACCAGACAGCTTGGCTGATCATCTTGTCGGCATCCTCCGGCGTGACATCCCAGTGCTTCTTCATCAGGGGCTTGCCCTCGGCATCCGTGCAGGCCATGCAGCCGTCGAGCGCGGCGGAACCCGAGTTGATGAGGTGAATGATGCCGTTGGCGGCTTGACCCGTCAGCTCGTAGCCCGTCACGCGCTTCACGGCCTCCGGGCTCCAGTAGGTGCGCACGTCGGCAAAGACATTCGCCTGACCCGTCAGCAGGTAGCCGAAGAGCAGGCAGGCACCGTTGAGCGAATCATTCTCCGTCGCGAAAGGCATCGGCGCACGCGGCCCGTTCCAGTCGAAGGTCGAGTTGAGAAGCGTCTCGGCGATATCGCCGTTCGGGTAAAAATCCGTCCAGTGGCGCTGGCCCTGGAAGCCGCCGACGAGAGCCTGATAGCCGAGGCTCTCCTCCTCGCGGTCGATCTCCTTGAGCTTCGGATTGCCCTGCATCATATCGCGGAAGATCATCGCCATGAGCACGCTCTCCTTGAAGGTGCGGCGGCGGCCTTCCTCATCGAGTTTCAGGTCGGGGCGGTTGCGATCCTCGGCAAACTTGAAGTGAGCATCGGCCCACTGCATCGCAATCTTGTACTCCTCCTCATCGTAGATCTTCTGATCGATACGGCGGCGCACCTCCGTCATATCGACGGCCTGCACGCGAATGCCGAGATATTTCTCCCAGAACGAGTGATCCACGATAGATCCGGCAATGCCCATCGAGCAGCCGCCGATCGAAAGATAGCCCTTGCCGCGCATCGTCGCGACGGCCAGACCCGCGCGGCAGAAGCGCAGAATCTTCTCCGCCACGTCCGCCGGAATCGACGTATCATCCGCGTCCTGAACGTCCTTGCCGTAGATCGAGAAGGCGGGCAGACCCTTCTGGTTGAGGCCGGCGAGAGCTGCGGCGAGGTAGACCGCGCCGGGGCGCTCCGTGC
This sequence comes from Candidatus Parakkermansia intestinigallinarum, assembly GCF_944389695.1. Lineage (NCBI taxonomy): Bacteria > Pseudomonadati > Verrucomicrobiota > Verrucomicrobiia > Verrucomicrobiales > Akkermansiaceae > Candidatus Parakkermansia > Candidatus Parakkermansia intestinigallinarum. Next base: position 9,510 of record NZ_CALXNG010000030.1, on the reverse strand, counting down.
CGTTGAAGCCCCAGATGGCCTTGGGCATGCAGGGATCCATGTCAATCGTCTCGCTGCCGTAGCACCAGCAGGGCGTCACGGCGAGTGAAACACCGACGTTGTTCGCCTTGAACTTGTCTGCACAGGCTGCGGCCTCAGCCGGGCCGCCGATGCAGGTGTCGGCGATGATGCACTTCACGGGCTCGCCGGAAGCGTGGCGGATATTGGCCTCAATCAGCGCGGCGGCTGCCTTGGCCATATTCATCGTCTGATCCTCGAGCGACTCGCGGACGCCGAGGCGGCGACCGTCAATCGTCGGACGAATACCGATCGTGGGGAGTGTCGTTTTCATGAGAATATGATGTTTGATGGATTCGGAAAAGAGGGAATGGTCTTGCCGGCCTCAATCCTTGCTGTTGTGCGCGTTGCGGAAGCGCAGGGCATAGGAGAGCACGATGACGAGGCAGACGGCGAGAACGTAATAGCTGGAGCGCAGCGCGGCTTCAGGCCCGCTGTAGAGACCGAAGGTCAGCGCGCTGAGCGACTCGTGCTCGAGGCAGTAGGCGAACACGGGCGGAATGGCGGCACCGCCGAGAATCGCCATGACGAGCCCGGCTGCGCCGAGCTTCGAATCCTGCCCCAAGTTGCGCAGCGCGATGCCGTAAATGGTCGGGAACATCAGCGAGAGACAGCCCGAGATAGCCACCACGCAGAGCAGACCCGCGATGCCGGGCAGGTAGACGGCACCCATGCAGAGAGCCAGACCCAGAACCGCCATGAGCGCCATCATCGAGGCCGGGTTGAACTTCTTCATCAGAGCCGTGCAGACGAAGCGCATGACGATGAAGCAGCACATGGCCGCGATGTAGAAGTACATGGCCGTCTTGTCATCGTAGCCCATAACCTTGTCACCGTAGTGCAGTACGTAGACCCAGGCCATCGTCTGCAGACCGACGTAAAAGAACTGCGTGAGAACGCCCCAGCGGTAGCGCGGCCGCGCCAGCAGACTGCGCAGCGAGGCGGAGAAGGAGCGAGCGGGCCGGCTGTCATCCTCCTCGCCCGGGGCGGAGGCATTGGGCGTCTTGGTGAAGACGAAGGCGAACCACAGCAGCAGCACGACGGCCGCCAGCACCACGTAGGGCGTGACGAGCCAGATGAGGTTTTGGCTGAGCTGCTCATCGCTCAGCACCTCCCCGGGGCGCACCTGCACCATGTTGTCGAAGATGACGTAGGTGGCGACCAGCAGGCCGATGAGACTGCCGACGGGGTTGAACTGCTGCGCGAAATTGAGGCGGCGCACCGCCGTCTCCTGCGAGCCCATCGAGAGGACAAAGGGATTGCAGGTCGTCTCGAGAATCGAGCAGCCGCTGGCGTAGACGAAGATCGAGCCGAGGCAAATGCCGTAGCTGTGGAAGATGGCGGCGGGCACGTAGCCGAGCACGCCGAAGAAGAAAACGCCCAGCCCCAGCAAAACGCCCGCCTTGTAGCTGTACTTCTTGATGAGGATGGAGGCGGGAATGGCCAGAACAGCGTAGGCGCCGTAGTGCGAAGAGACGGACATGATCGTGCCCATCTCCGTCAGCTCGGGGAAGACACTGCTGAACGCCTTGACCAAGACCTCGGCCATGGCGTTGACGATGCCCCAGAGGGCAAAGCAGGTGACAAGCAGGATGAAGGGCAGCCGATACCGGCGCGGGACGATGGGTTCACTGGCGGAGGGTTGGTTTTGCATGAAGAGAGCTAGGTGTTAGACGTCCGGGGCGGGGTGTGCACTAAAGAATCGGCGAAACGCGCCGACGCAGGGCACCCCCATGATCTTATGGTAGCATGACAGCCCTGCTTGGCAAGCAAAAAAGACGGCCTTTTTGTCATATGGCGCCGCTTTGCCGCAGGCCTCGGCGGCGAACGAAGCCCCGATGCGGCGGCACAAGGCCTTCCTCCGCAGGGCTCGGCGTTCCTCCGCAGGGCATGGCGTTCCTCCGCCGGGTACTGCGTCTCGCCTCAGTTTTCATGCCGCCGAGGCAGGGGCTTGCGCGCCTCGCTCGCTCGGAAGCGCGTCCGACATCGCCTCAGCCATTCCGCGGCACGGGCGGAAAGGGAAAGCGGGGCTCCGGCCGTTGCGTCCATCCGGCAATACGGCCCATCCGGCAATCTGCCCATGCGGAAAATCCGGCAAATCAATCGGGCGTTGATGCCGCCTTGCTCATCAGGCGCATCGACTCCGCAGCCGCATCGCGATCGACGTAGTCGCCCTGCCGGAGGTGCTCCAGCAGAAGATCCTGCGGCGTTTTCCCCTCCGCATCCTCGGCGCGGGCATCGGCCCCGGCCTTGAGCAGAGCCCGCACGGTCTCCGTAGCGTGCCCGTTTGCCGCCGCGCAATGCAGCGGCGTCCGCCCTCGGCCGTCTTTGGCGTGCACATCCGCTCCGGCAGCCAGCAGCGCGCGCACCTTGCGCTCTCCGCAGCATAACTCAGCCGCCAGATGCAGCGGCGTTTCCCCCGCATCATTGGCGGCATTCACCTCGGCTCCGGAGACGAGCAGCAGGGCCAGCACGTCCGTGCGGCTCTCTCGGCGAACCGCTGCCAGATGCAGCGGCGTCCGCCCCTTGTCGTCCTTCACATTCACCTCGGCACCCGCCACAATCAACGAGCGCACCACCTCCGCTGAGAGCTTCTCGGCCCCGACCGCCAAATGCAGCAGCGACGAGCCGTTTGCATCCTTCACCTTGGCATCACCGCCCGCCGCCAACCACTCGCGCAGCATCTCGGCACGGCCCTGCTCGGCCGCGCGAATCGCCGGCGTTGCATCCTCGGGGCGAACACCCGCCTCAAACAAAGCGCGCACCGCTGAGGCTCTCCCCGTTGTCTCCACGGGCCTCAGCCCGTAGGCATCCTCGGCGTTCAGATCCGCCCCCGCCGCTGCCAGCACCTGAACCACGCGGCCGTCGCAAGCCAGATGCAGCGGCGTTCGGCCTTCCTCATCACGCGCATCGACGCGCGCGCCCGCCTCAATCAGGGCACTCACCGCCTCCGCACCACCGCGCCGCGCCGCTGCATGCAGCGGCGTCTCACCCTTCTTGTCGCGCGCTCGCAGCGGCGCTCCCGCTGCCGTCAGCGCGCGCACAACATCGGCATCGCCGCGCAGCGCCGCCCGATGCAGCGGCGTTCGGCCCCTCTTATCTCGGGCATGGACATCCGCCCCGGCCGCTGCCAGCCGGCGCACCGCCTCAGCACTCACCGCCGCGTGCAGCGCCGTGCCGCCGTCCTCAGCGCGGGCATCCGCTGCTTGCCCCGCCGCCAGAAGCCGCCGCATCGCCGCGAGATCATTCTTGGCGGCCGCGCGGATCAGCGGCGGCTCGCCGGAAGCCGCATCGGGCGCGGAAGACGCGCGATCCGCCCGGCCGACGCAGCCGGACAGCATGCCGCCGAGTAAGACGCAAACAAGCAGAAAGGAAACACTCATCGGAAAATACGGGGGGTGAAACACCAATGCTGACCCGGCCGTAACACAGTCTATGATAACAGCCCGCCCGCGTCAAGCCTGAAGAACCGCCTCGCCGAATCTCTGCAAGGCCCCGCCCCTTCGTGCCGCCGCGGGCTCAATGCGTCCCTCCTGAACGCCGCCCAGCTCCCCCGATCGGCGCGCGACATCAGTCGTTCCCCTCGGCAGTCGCCCCGGAAGCATCTCCCGTCAGCGGCGCCCAAGCAGGTGACAGTCCCCGCCGCATCCGCCGCTGCTGTATGAAACTCTGCGAAGGCCACAGATAACGAAAATTGCTCGTGAAGAACTCCGCGTCGGAAGCTCGCCCGCGCACCGCTTCCGCGGGCTCGGGCCGCGCCGCCGCATCGGCGGCGACCACCTTGGCGACGAGCTCCCGCGTCAGCTCGCCGCGGCTCACCAGCAACGCGGCAATCCCCGCCGCATCCGCGTCGAGGCAGGCGCGCAGCAGCTCTTCGCGGGCGCACGAGCTCCGGGACATCGGGAAGAGCGTGTCGCTCACCAGCTCCTGCGGAAGCGGCTCCGCGCCGGGAAGCAGCGCTACGGGTGCCGCCGCCTCCCGCAGCTGCGCCTCGAAAGCCTCGAGCGAGAACGGCAGCTGCTCAAAGAGCCGCTCCGCGAGCTCGAGGTTCTCCCGGCCGAGAATCCCCGCCCTCAAAACACCGAACATCAGCAACTCGCGGCAATCCCCCTCTCGCGCGCTGTCGACGAGAAAAAGCTCCAACTGCGGCCGCAGCTCGGGGCAAAGCGCATAGCGGCAGAGCAGCGGCAGCAGCACCCTGTCCAGCTCCCCGAGCAAGCCGCGAGACACGCTCGCGGCGCCCGCATCGCGCTTCCTGAGGCGCTGAAACTCCGCCAGCGCCTGCCGATAATCCTCCTCCGTCACCGTCCCCTCCATCAAGGCTCCGATTTTGTCGGCGCGGCGCGGATCCCGACTATTGTGAAGAGCCGTGCGCTTGAGCAGAGCGTCGTCGGCAGCCTCCTCCGAAGTCGGGGCAAAGAGATCCTCCGATTCGAGCAGGCGGCGCAACTCATCGGAGTCGAAATAATCACGTCGGCGCACCGTTTCAACCGCAGTGTCAAACTTCTGCATCCAAGGGCACTCCAGCATCAGCTGCTCCTTCTCATCGGGCGAGAGCCCGGGCAGACCCTGCACCTTCGCCTCGGCGAACATCTGCCGGCGCCCCTCGAGAAGCGCGCGCATCCGAGGCAGAGACGGCCGCACGCTATCCCCCTGCGACAGGCCGTCGAGCAGATCAATCAGCTCGACCGTCGCCGGAATCATGCGCCGGCAGACCGGCACGTACTGCTTGGCCGCCTCGGAGAGCACCGCCCGCGGCATCGGCGTCCCGAGACGCCTCAAGGCTCGGCGCATCTTCTTCGAGCCGAAGGCCCCGTAGCCCACCAAGCGAGCTTCGGCATCCTTCATATCCAGCAGCTTGGAATGGCATGCATCCGCCGTCGGCTTCAGCCGCTCGATGAGCTCCGGGGGCAGCCGGTGCAGCGGTCGAGCCCGGCGCGTCTCGCGCTGAATGCGGAGCAAAAGCTTGCCGAGCTGCGCTGCGGCCGCCTCGGCATCCTCGTAGCTGCGGATGGACGCGAGCAGAGCCGTCGCCTCGTCCAGCATCGGGATGAGGCGCTGCATATCCTCCAGATAGGGACGAACCCGCTGCTCGATGTCATCGGCAGAGTTTTGTGTCGGGGCAGCGGAGGGGGAAGGGGCGGTAGTGTCAGCGCCGTCGGCAGGGACCGCAGTTGAGACGCAGGGCATGGCGAGCGCGGCGAGAGTCGAAAGGAGCAAGGAACTCATGGCGAGGAAGATGATAGGGTGTTGCCGGGCGACTGAGGCTGAATCGCAGAACAAAGCTTGCAGCTGCCCCGTCCCCGCAGAATAGCAGAGCGACCTTTTGGTGTCAATCGGAAAAACACTTTTTAACAGGGCGGAAACGGCCGACTTGACAGCGTTCTGCCGCTGTGCTATAAGGCAGAGTCGTCATACGGATCCCGAACACCTAAGCTCTATCAACAAGATGATGAATGCCTCCCAACCGAATGCCGCCGACTCGGAGAAGCCGCTTGTCTACGACGAGGAGCAGGAAGCCAACGTCAGTGAGCACATCGAGAGTTATTTCGGTGAGTCTCAGCTCGTTTTACATGAATCGACCGGCACGTGGGTGCATGTCGATGTGCACATTATTTCGCCCACGCCCGGCTGCAACATGTATACGCTGGTCACGCAGGGGATGGGAGCTCGTCCTTTTGCGGATGAGGAGGGGCAGCCGCTCCGCTGTGAGCTGGTGCTCAATTTGCCACCGGACTGGGTGAGCGATCCGGAGGATTGGAACAGGCCGGATCGCCGCTGGCCCGTTGCTCTGATGACGCGCCTGGCTCGCTTCCCCTTTGTGACGGGAGAGCCGATCCGCATCGGGCATAGTTTTGATTTCGCGGATGATCTGAGGGAGTCGGGTAACATGAATTTTGCGGGTGTTGTGCTGCTGCCGCCGGGCGCCGCGCCGGAGGGTGCGGAGCACTGCTCGCTGGAGCTTCTGCCGAGCGAGGGGGAGGAGGAGTATGTGCAGTTTTTCCAGCTGATGCCCCTTTTCGCGGAGGAGCTCCGTCTGCTGCTGGATCAGGGCATTGCGGCGCTGCTGGATCGCTGCACCTTTGAGATGATGGCGATTGCCGACCCGAACCGCCTGAACGCCGTGGCGGATGCCGCGCTCATCGACGAAGAGAAGGAACACGAAGAGGCGCTCAGCGGCTGCCGCACGCTGACGGATTTCGTCAGCTATTGCGTGGAGCACGATCTGATCCGCTCCGGCTTCACGGCCCGCCATGCGGAGGCTGACTGGGCGCTGCGCACGGCTGTGGAGGAGGAGCTGCGCGACGAGGGCATGGAGGAGGCTCCGGTCGGGCTGCTGAAGGTGCTCGACGGCCCCTTGCAGTGCTGGGCGACGCAGGCCGTGTTGGAAGGGGCTGCGGTGGTCGCGGTCTATCGCGATGCAGTGCCGCCGATCAACAGCGGTTGGGACAGCGGATTGAACTTCCTGAGTGCCGAGGATCTCCTCGATGAGGATGAGGAGGAGGTTGACGCCGATGAGGCAGAGGACGAGGAGGCGGTCGAGAACGAGGAGGAGGTCGATGATGAGGCTGAGGCTGGGGACGATGATGAGGCTGAGGACGATGATGCGGCTGAGGACGACGCTTACGGCGAAGGGACGCGGCTGAGGCTGACGAACTTGCCCCGCATCGTTACGGTGAATCCGCAACTACTCGACATACTGGACATCGAGCCGGGTGAGCGCTACGTCCTCGGCGACGACGGGGCTTTTCACCTGCAGGAGGACGACGATGCGCTGCTGACGGGACTTTGATTCCGGCCGCGAGCAGCAGCTCGACGACTTCCGTACGGCCGTTGGCCGCAGCCGCATGCTGCGGACGCCGGGGGAAGCGAGACGCGGCGCTCAGGAGTGCTCCTCCAGAGAGCGCAGCGCCTCACGAGCCGGTTCATGGCCGGCTCGCGCGGCTTGGCGGAACCACTTCACGGCTTCCCGTCGCGAGTGCTCGACACCCCGGCCTTCCATGTAACAGCAGCCCAGTTCATATTGCGCCTCCGCATGGGATTCCTCAGCCGCCCGGCGGAACCACGCTGCGGCCTCGCGCTGCGATGCGGCAACTCCGACTCCGTCGCGATAACAGCATCCCAGCTCATAGGCCGCAGGACCCATCCAATTACCCTTTTCATAGGCCTTGCGATACCATGGAATCGCATCGCGCGCGGATTTGCCCTTCACCCATCCCATACGGTAGCTATGAGCCAAGCGATAGATGTATTGAGTGTCGCCCTCCAGGGTCTCCTGAAGCCACCATCTGGCCGCATCATTGGCATCCTGACCGCGCGTGAAACCCTCCTCCCAGAACTGCCAGTTGATGCGATTCTTTTCCTCAATCCTCTTGCCGACGCGTTCAAAGTAATAGTCCATTTCCGCCGGCGATAAATAAACCATTCTGCCGGCGATCTCTTCCTGTTCTTTCCCATCGGGCGAGGTCTCGTACAACGCAAGGTATTGCATCACATCTAAGGAGGGGAAAATGCCGATGGGAAGCATCTTGTCAACTTCGAAGCTGTAGGGCTCGTCAAGCTTCAAACGATCAAACAGAGCTTGCTTTCTCCCGGGGCGAATCTTCAGCCAGCTCTCTCTTTTGCCCCAACCCGGTGCGTCCGGGTCTGCGATACGGGCATTCGGGTGTCTTTCCAGAAGCTGTTCCAGCGACAAAGGGTCGTAGAGCCCCAAACCACTTCCCTCGTAGAGGTACGGTGAGCAGTGCGGCGGAGGCATTACCATATCCGCCTGCTCGCAGGAGCAGCACAGCAAAGAGGCACCCAGCAGGGCTATCCAAGATTGACGTCCTTGTTTCATCTCGCGTCTCCTTTCTGTGCGAGGGTACTTGGTGCTTCTTTTACCGTCGTTTCATCCTCAAAGGGCAAAGGCTTGAGCGATCGGTATCGAGTGCAGAAACTTTTGTCTGGGAGTTGCTTCTCGGCCTCCTGCAGATTGCCTACATTGTAAAAGGCGCCGACCATGCGATGAAAATCGGGGTGCCACAGCCGTACCAGCATCACGTAGCGGTTGGATCTCGTCTCTGTTTCTCCCGTCAGCACGAGCTTGAACTCTTTGGCTCCGACGACGTAGAGCTCCGTCCCGACCGGCAGCGTGTAGGCTCGGCAAAAGCGCGAATCCTCGTTCAGGATAGGCTCGGGAATCCGCATCGACATGTCCAGCAACTGGTGCCAGTCCGCATCATAATTTCCCCGATACGTCACTAGCCTCATCGGGTGAGTCAGGCGCACCCACTTGCCGCTGTGCGGCGTGCTCAGGTCGCGCGAGGATATGTCATACCGTTCTTCGGAATATGCGAACTGACCGGAATATGAAAACTGATGCTTCATCCATGTCTCCTCCCACCCGGGATCCGGATACTTGGGCGAGCAGCAGCTCAACAGCAAGGCTGCAAACAGAAATCTGCGTATCATGGGGCTGTGTCTTTCCGTCATGGGACTGTGTCTTTCGCGCGGCGAGGGCAGAGGCGTGCGCTCTGCCCTTGTGGCGAGGCTATCACGCAAGGCCTGCGGCGTCAAGCTCAAACGAGCTCGCCCGTGCTCGGTTGTTCCGCCGCGGTGGTGCCGATGCTGCCGGTTCAGTCGGTCGCGCCGTGCGAGCAGCTCGCGCACGCGCGCGGTATCACCGTCGAGTACGGCTCACCGCAAGGCTTTGTGCGGCGGGGTCGCGTCCGCGGCAGCGCCGCCCGCCGATGAGGTCGGCCCGGCGGCCGAGTCATCGGAGTCATCGGTGTCATCGGTGTCATCGGTGTCATCGGTGTCATCCGCGCCGTCGGAGGCGTCGGGGAGCCGGGTTGTCGCCTCAGGGCTCGGCTGTTGGCGGTGATACCGGTCGATGAAGTTCAGGATTTTTTCGCGCACGCTCGGGTTGATGAGCCAAACCTCGTAATACTCATTGCTGAGCGCAATTACCGGCACGTCGCAGGGCGGCAGCATGATGTCAACAGGGGGGCATCCGTCGGGCAGTTTCCAGTCGAGAAGGTAGGCGCCATCCTACATCTCCAAGACCGTTTCGGGGTAGACTTCCGATGCCGGCAGGTCACGTATGTCGTCTGCCGTCAGGGTGCCGATGAGCCGGGGGCGGAGGGTGTCGCGCGTGCCGTATTCGGCGCCGTGAAGGTCTTCCGGATGGGAGGGTGCGAGGAAATAGAGGGAGATCTCGCCTTGAGCGGCATAGGCGATGGTCGAGAGGTCGGCTTCCCATTTTTCCTGGCAGGGGTTTTTCCGGCATGGGGCCGCTGCTTCTTGGGCTGCGAGCGGGACGAGGCAGGCCGATAAGGCGACGAGTAGGGACAAAGATTTGATTTTCATAGGGGGATATTCGGGTTGGAAAAGGGCGGCTCTTCTGCTAATTGTGTGGAATGACGCCGCAACAGAGCAGAGAGAAGAAGAGAAAAACAACGCAGGGGGCAG
>NZ_CALXNG010000029.1:0-26494 GCF_944389695.1 Candidatus Parakkermansia intestinigallinarum | reverse complement strand
AAGACAAGCAAGGCTGAATTGCTACTTTTTTTGTCATCCGAGGCTGTTCAAAGCCTCAGCGGATCTGAAACAGACCCGAAATAACATTAACAAAAGACGCGCCTTTCTCCGGCGCGAGCGGTGCAGCATCCCGAACAGCCGTGCGGCTGACGGCGGCAGGCGGCACCACTCCGGCCGCAGAGCTGTTGCGCGGGCGGGGCGCCGTCGACTCGGCGATAGCCGTGAAAGCGCTGCCGCCGCGCACTTTCGGCTTGTAAAACACGGGCGATGCGCTACAATACCTTCGCTATGCTAGATATCCGTATCATCAGGGAGAACCCTGAATATGTGAAAGAGCGCGTCCGCCTGCGCGGGGGCGACCATTGGATGCTCGTGGATAAGGTGCTGGAGTGTGATGTGAAGCGCCGCAATGCTGAGACGGAGAAGCAGGCTCTCTCGCAGGAGCGCAACAGCTCTTCCAAGTTGATCGGTCAGATGATGAAGGAAGGGCGCCGCGATGAAGTCGAGGCGCTCAAAGCTCGCATGTCCGAGGTCGGAGACCGCATCCGCGAGCTCGACGCCGTGGCTTCCGCCGCTGCCGAGGAGCAGGAGAATCTGCTGCTGTCGATTCCGAACATGCCGCATGACGGGGCGCCCGTCGGCTCGGATGAGTCCGCCAACCCGGAGCTGCGCCGGTGGGGGAGCAAGCCCGAGATCGCCGATCCGAAGGACCATGTGGAGCTCGGTACGAAACTCGGGCTCCTCAACTTTGAGGATGCCGCCCGCATTTCGGGGTCGGGCTTCATCGTCTACCACGGTCTCGGAGCTCGTTTGGAACGCGCCCTGATCAACTTCCTGCTCGACACGCAGACCTTGGAGAACGGGTACGAGGAAACGGGCGTGCCCTTCATGGTGAAGCGCGCCTGCATGTACGGTACGGGGCAGCTGCCGAAGTTTGAGGACGACATGTACGGGCTGGAGCAGAACGCGATGTTTATGGCCCCGACGGCCGAGGTGCCGCTGACGAACCTGTACCGCGAGCAAATTCTCAAAGAGTCGGATCTGCCGATCAAGATTACGGCCTACACGCCCTGCTTCCGTCGCGAGGCGGGCTCTGCCGGTCGCGAGAATCGCGGGATGATTCGCGTGCACCAGTTTGACAAGGTGGAGCTGGTGGAGATCTGCCGCCCCGAGGACGGCTTCAGCCAGTTGGAGGAGCTGACGCACCACGCCGAGTCGATTCTTCAGAAGCTCGGGCTGCACTACCGCGTGATCGAGCTCTGCACGGGCGACGTCGGCTTCTCGTCTGCCAAGACCTACGATATTGAGGTGTGGGCGCCGGGGCAGGGTAAATACCTCGAGGTGTCCAGCTGCTCCTGCTTCACGGATTATCAGGCCCGCCGCATGAAGCTGCGCTACCGCGATGCGGAGGGCAAAATGCGCATCCCCTACACCCTCAACGGGTCGGGTACGGCACTGCCTCGCCTCTACGTCGCCTTGCTGGAGCAGTACCAGCAGCCCGACGGATCGGTGAAGATTCCGGAGGCCTTGGTGCCCTATTTCGGCGCCGAGCTCATTCGCCCGAAGGATTGAGCCGACGGCTTATTGCGGTGTGGCCGACCGAGTCTTGCAGGTCGGTCGCGCCCGATGGGCTCTTCTCTGTCGCTCCGGTGACGCCGTTTGCTGTTTTTCTGAGTTTCTTTTATGTTCATGTTGGCTGATCATACGAATCAGATGGGGGATCTCATCGCGGCGATGGGACCCATGTTCTGGCTGATGATGGTGTTTGCCGTGCTGGCGGTGGCTGTCATCAGTGAGCGTTTGTTTTATTTTCACCGCGTCAATATCAATTCTGCCGATTTCTTGCGGGGACTTTCCGCGCTGCTGCGCACGGGGCAGTACAATGAGGCCCTGCACGAGGCGCGGCAGTTGCCGGGGCCGATGGCTCGCGTCGTTGAGGCCGTGCTTTCGCGGCCTCGCCTTTCGCGCGGCGAGCTGCGCGAGATTGCCCTTGAGGCGGCGGATCTCGAGGTCTATCGCGTCGAGCGCCACATCCGAGTGTTGCAGGTATGCTCGACGGTGATGCCGCTGCTGGGTGTGCTCGGCACGATTCTGGCCATCATGAATTTTTACGATCAGCCCGGGATTACGGACGGGGCCGTGGCCGCCCCGCAGATGTCCGAGTCGCTGCGCCAAGCCCTGCTGCTGTCCGCCGCGGGCATTTCAATGGCCATTCCGACGTTTCTCTTTTACATGTATCTGGCTTCGCGTGCACGCAAAATCATCAACAACATTGAGCGTGCCGGACTCGAGTGCGTGCACATCATCTGTGATGCACGCATGAACCGAGCCGCGGAGGAGCAGTCATCCGAGGAGGCGGACTGCGCTTCGGCGGCCGCGACCCCTTCCCGGACTCCTACTGACGTGAGATCGTGATGCGACGCGTTCGTTCCAGTCTGCCTCATATCGGTTTCCCGATCATTGTCACGGCCGGGATCAACCTCTTTTTGTTGCTCTGCGCCATCGTCCTCTTCAGCAACCACCTGACACCGAGTTACGGCGTGCGCGTCTACCCGGCGCGGACGCACTACGGCATCGGCTCGTACGATCGCGACAATTTGCGAATCATCACGATTATGCCCGGCAATTCACCGCGATTCTTCGTGGATTCGACGGAGATACAGGGCGGTTTCGAGGGGGTTGAGCGCTTGTTCACCGAATGGGACTGCCCGAACCCGTCGCAGCTCAATGTCATTGTCAATGCCGATGAAGCCGTGACCTTCGGCGTCCTCCAGCGCCTGATGGACATGGTGCTCGACCACGGCTTCACGGCGCACGTGGCCGGGCGCCCGGATCTGCTGAATTATGAGTGAGGCGTCTGAGAGCGGGCTGGTTTATCACGTCGAGCGCAAGCGCCGTCTGCGCGGCTTTCTGCCCTTGTACGTGGTGCTGGCCGTGCTGCCCGTCGGAGCTGTGTTGTGGCTGGTGCCGGTGCGCATGCCCGAGGAGCTGCCGGAGCCGCGCACGGGGCGCGTGTATTACCGCGACGGGCGCTTGATGTATTTTCAGCTCATGCAACGCAGCCCGCAACCCTTCCGCTTGCCGGAGGGAGCGGATCCGGCCGGTGAGTCTGCGGCGCGTTTGGTCGTGCCGTTGCGGCGTCATTCGGATTACGTCGCCTTGCCGCCCGCTGATCTGTACGAAGATGCGGGAGACTCATGCGTGCTCAATGAAGAGGCACTCCTGGCATTGCCGCCGGAGCCGACGGCAGAAGAGCAGGGAGAGGCGCCCGCTGCGGCGGCCTCTGCCGATGACGAAACCGCCATCGGCAAACCTGCCGTGGATGACCCTACCGTGGATGACTCTACCGTGGATGACCCTGCGGCCGATGCCGGGAGCGACGCTCCTGCGGGAACCGCCGAGCCGCTGCCTTTGCCGACCGAGCAGGAAGGAGGCCTGCGATGATGTCAGAGCCCCTGACGCCCTCACAGCTTTTTCTGGCGATCGTGCTGGGTGGGCTGGTGATTCTGCTGCTGGTGTATATCCCGGTGCAGGTTGCGAGCAAGCTGCGCCGCATGCGCCGTGCTGCCCGCTGCCTGACCTGCCGCATCTGCGGGTATCGCTTTGTCCGCAGCGACCGACAGGCGACCTGCCCGAATTGCCGCGCTCGCAACCGAGCCTGAGCAATTGCCGGATCCCCTGCGGCCGGAGTGCGCCATGCCGCGGAGAATCGGCGCCGCCTGCCGAGACTGCCGAGATGGCCGAAACTGCTGCCGAGACGGCCGAGACACTCAACAGCCGTGCGAACTCACCCCTGCAAAACGGGAAGAAGCCCGGGTGAGGGTGTAGAGGAGCTCGGGGCTATCGGGGCTATCAGGCCGGCTGAGAGGCCAGCGCGCAGACGAGTTCCAGTACCCGAGCGGCCGCCATGGCGCGGAAGTCGTTGCGAGACATACCGGGCCGGACGATCGTTTCGGTGTGCGTCGGTCGGGGAGCGCCGCGCCTCGCGACGGCGATACACACCGTGCCGACGGGCGGCTCCCCCTCAGCGGCGGAGGGCCCTGCGTTGCCCGAGACAGCCACGCCGATGTCGGCCGCTGCTTGGCGCATGGCGTTCTCCGCCATGGCAGCGACGACGGGTTCGCTCACAACGCTGTGCTCTTCAATGAGCTGGGGCGGAACGTGCAGCAGGCGTTCCTTGGCCTCCGTGCAGTAAGTGACCCATCCGTAGCGAAAGACGGCGGAAGCTCCGGGAACGCCGGTGATGGCGGCGGCGATGAGCCCTCCGGTGCAACTTTCTGCGGTCGCAAGGCTGAGACCGGCTGCCTCGAGATTGCGGACGGTGGCGAAAGCGAGAAGTTCGAGTTGGGAAGTCATGATGGCAGTTATACGGTTGTCTCCTCGGGCAGCATCACGGCTGCCGTTGCCAGCGCGGCAATACCTTCTCGGCGTCCGATGGCCCCGAGCTTTTCATTGGTCGTGGCCTTGATGCCGATGCGGCGAGGGCTGATGCCCAAGATAGGAGCGAGTGTCTCTTTCATCTGCGGCACGAAGGGCATGATTTTCGGAGCTTCGGCGATCAGCGTGCAGTCGGCGTTGGCGACGCGCCCCCCTTGGGCGCGCAGAAGCTCGACGGCTTTTTCAACAATGCGAAGCGAGCAGATACCGGCACAGGTCGGGTCACCCGGCGGGAACCAGTAGCCGATGTCGGGCTCGCCGATGGCGCCGAGAAGGGCATCGGCCAAGGCGTGGCAGAGCACGTCGGCGTCGCTGTGCCCGTCGAGCCCGCGGCTTTCGTGCACACGCACGCCGCCGAGCCACAGCGGCCGAGCCTCCGGCGCGAAGCGGTGGATATCGTAGCCCAGTCCTGTGAGGGTAATCATCATGGTGCTGCAGGAGTTCGGCTGTTACCTTACCAGAAGTTCGGCGGTGTGGCAAGATGAAATCTCCGTGCAAGGCGTCGCAGCGAGCCTCACCGACCATGCCCGCAGCCGCCAACGGCCCGACTCATACCCGGCGCCTGCCCGTGCTGCGGCCTCCGTCAGCCGCGGGCAGCTTTGGGCAGCTCCGGGCTGAGCCGCGCCGCGCGTTCGGCTCTTGCAGGCGCGAGACGGCGAATGACGGCGGATGACGGCGGATACTGCCGCATCCGCCGCCCTATCGCCGAGCATCGCCTTGTGCCGCTCGCTGCAAGGGGGGGGCAGACCTCAGAGCGACTGAAGCAGCTCGATCGCCGGTTCATAACCTTGAGCCGCCGCTTTCCGAATCAAGCTCAGGCCCTTTTCTACGTCTGCTTTACCTCCGAGTCTATCTATATAATAGACGCCAAGGAGGTACTGACCTTGTGCACGTCCCTGTTCGGCGGCTTTGCGCAACCAAGCCAGAGCTTCAGCCTCATCTTTTTCGACGCCTATGCCTTTCATATAACAAGCTGCAAGCTCGCTTTGTGAATCTGCATAGCCCTGTTCGGCGGCCTTGCGCAACCAGCGCACGGCTTCGGTCTGGTCTTTCTCGACGCCTAAACCCTGTATATAACAGAGAAAGAGATTCCTTTGAGCTTCGGCGTACCCCTGCTCGGCGGCTTGGCGAAACCAACGCACAGCTTCGGTCGGATCTTTCTTGACACCCTGACCTGTGGAATGACAAAAGGCGAGATAGTTTTGAGAAGCAGCATGCCCTCCCTCGGCGGCCTTGCGCAACCAAGCTAGAGCTTCAGCCTCATCTTTCTCGACGCCTAAGCCTTGCATATAACAACCTACAAGTTCGCCTTGTGCATCGGCATACCCCTGTTCGGCAGCCTTGCGCAACCAGCGCACGCCTTCGGCCGGGTCTTTCTCGACGCCAAATCCATTCAAATAACAAAGGGCGAGATTCCTTTGAGCTTCTGCGAGCCCCTGTTCGGCGGCCTTGCGCATCCAACGCACAGCTTCGGCCGGCTCTTTCTCGACACCTAAGCCCTGCATATAGCAAAAGCCGAGATTGCTTTGAGCGTCGGCATCCCCCTGCTCGGCGGCTTTACGCAACCAAGCCAGAGCTTCAGCCTCATCTTTCTCGACGCCTAACCCCTGCATATAACAAGATGCGAGATTGCTTTGAGCTTCTGCGTGCCCCTGTTCGGCGGCTAGGCGAAACCAACGCACAGCTTCAGTCAGGTCTTTCTCGACGCCTAATCCCTGCATATAACAAAAGCCGAGATTGCTTTGAGCGGCGGCATACCCCTGCTCGGCGGCTTGGCGAAACCAACGCACGGCTTCGGTCTGGTCTTTCTCGACGCCTAACCCCTGCATATAACAAGATGCGAGATCCCATTGAGCGGCGGCTTGCCCCTGTTCGGCGGCTTGGCGAAACCAACGCACGGCTTCAGTCAGGTCTTTCTCGACGCCTAATCCATCAAAATAACAAAGGGCGAGATTCCTTTGAGCTTCTGCGTGGCCCTGTTCGGCGGCCTTGCGCATCCAACGCAGGGCTTCGGCCTGGTCTTTCTCGACGCCTAACCCCTGCATATAGCAAAAGCCGAGATTGCTTTGAGCGGCGGCATGCCCCTGTTCGGCGGCCTTGCGCATCCAACGCAGGGCTTCGGCCGGGTCTTTCTCGACGCCTAATCCCTGCATATAACAAGATGCGAGATTCGATTGAGCGTCAGCTAGCCCCTGTTCGGCGGCTTGGCGAAACCAACGCACAGCTTCAGTCAGGTCTTTCTCGACGCCTAAGCCCTGCATATAACAAAAACCGAGATTGCTTTGAGCGTCGGCATACCCCAGCTCGGCGGCTTGGCGAAACCAACGCACGGCTTCGGTCTGGTCTTTCTCGACGCCTGACCCCTGCATATAACAATCTGCGAGATCGCATTGCGCATTGGCATGCCCTTGCTCGGCGGCTTGGCGCAGCCAGCGCACGGCTTCGGTCATGTTCTTTTCGACGCCTGAACTCCGCATATAACAAAGTGCGAGATTCCTTTGAGCATCGGCATGCCCCTGCGCGGCGGCTTTGCGGAACAGGCGCAGGGCTTCGGTCTGGTCTTTCATGACGCCAAGCCCCTCGACGTAGCAAACAGCGAGATTGTTTTGAGCGTCAGCATACCCCTGCTCAGCGGCTTGGCGCAACCAGCGCACGGCTTCAGTCGGGGCTTTCTCAACGCCTGTACCACGCATATAACAAATTGCGAGGGCGTTTTGGGCTTCCGCATTTCCCAGCTCGGCGCCTCGGCGCAACCATTGCATGGCTTTTTCCGAGGAGCGGGGTACGCCTACACCTTGTGCGTATAGCTGAAAGAGCGTGAAACATGCCGGTTTATTGCCCGATTCTGCAGCTTGATGAAAATATTGCACGGCCTTTTGCTCGGATTGTTCGACGCCCATTCCTCTCATATAACAAACGGCCAAGGTGTTGGCGGCGGAAGCATCTCCTTGCGCTACGGCCAGACGTACCCACTTGACTCCCTGTGTGACGTCGGGGGTGACACCCTCTCCGCGGAGGTAACAGCGACCAAGCCGTCCCTGCGCGGCGGCATCGCCGGCTTCCGCGCGTTCGCGAAGGGCAGGAATGTCTGCGGCCGTCAGCGGAGTCAAGCTCGGATCCGGCTTGTATGTGTGTTCTGCTGCGCGTTGCTGGGCTGAGGCGGCGCAGGGGCCGAGTGTCAGGGCCGTGAGGATGGCTGTGATGTAAAGGTTCCGGGGTTTCATGGTCGGATGGCGCTGTTGGGTTTGGTGATGAAGGGTTGAGGGGGGAGGCTGTCGGCGACAGTTATGAGGAGAAGGGGACGAGACCTTGGCTCAGGACGGTCGGGGGCGCCGGAGCGCAAGGGGCTTCGAGCCAGCGGCTTTCGTGCACGTGCACGCGCACGCCGCCGAGCCGCAGCGGGCGGTCGGCGGGAGCGAAGCGGCGGCGGTCACAAGCGCGTTCTGCCGAGGCGATCATCATGGTGTTGCCGAGGATCGTAGCTTACATTATCAGATGTGCGCTGCCGTGGCAAGCTCAATTTCAGTGTGCATCCAGCCAGTTGGAAGCCGTGCCCGTTTCAACGACGAGCGGGACGCCGTTGGGCAGGGGAAGGGCCTGCTGCATGGCATCGACAAGGAGGGGGGTGAGTTCTTCGGCCTCGTCGCGGTGCAGGTCGAGCAGCAGTTCGTCGTGAATCTGCATAATCAGGCGGCTGCGCCGTCCCTCGAGCAGGGCGGCGACGCGCAGCATGGCCCGTTTGATCATGTCTGCCGCGCTGCCTTGGATGGGGGTGTTGATGGCGTTGCGCTCGGCGGCGGCGCGCAGGTTAAAGTTGCGGTTTTGCAGGTCGGGAAGGTAGCGTCGGCGGCCGCAGAGCGTCTCAGCGTAACCGCAGGCGCTCGCTCTGGCAACGAGCTCATCCATGAAGCTCTTGACTTTCGGGAACTGGGCGAAGTAGCTGGAGATGAGAGCCTCAGCCTCGCTGCGGGGGCAGCCGAGCCGCTGCGAGAGCCCGAAGGCGGAGATGCCGTAGATGATGCCGAAGTTGACGGTTTTGGCCGCGCGTCGCATGTCGGCCGTCACCTCGCTGCGCGGAATGCCGTAGAGGCGTGCGGCGGTTTCGGCATGCACGTCGCGCTCGTGGCGGAAGGCGTCGATCATCGCCTCGTCGCCGGAGAGAGCGGCCATGATGCGCAGCTCCACCTGCGAGTAGTCGGCCGAGAGAATGAGGTAGTCCTCGCTGCGGGCAACGAAAGCGCTGCGGATGAAACGGCCGGCGTCGGAGCGGATGGGAATGTTTTGCAGATTCGGATTCTGGCAGGCAAGGCGGCCGGTGATGGTGGCGAGCTGGTGCAGGGTGGCGTGGATGCGCCCGTCGGTCGGTTCAATGCAGCGCGGCAGGGCGTCGAGGTAGGTGCTTTTGAGCTTGCTGAGCTCGCGGTATTTGAGAATGTCCGCCACGAGAGGTGAGCGCCCCTCGAGGCGGCGCAGCGTCTCTTCGTCCGTCACGTATTGGCCCGTGCGCGTCTTTTTGGGCTTGGCGTCGAGCTTGAGCTCGCCGAAGAGCAGGTCGCCGAGCTGCTTGGGGGAGTTGAGGTTGACCGTGTGACCGACGATTTCCTGAAGCTCCTCGTCGATGCGGCGGCGGATATCCTCAATGGCTTCGCCCATCTCCCGCGAGCTTTCTTCAAGCTTGGCCGGGTCGAGCTTCATGCCCTCTTCTTCGATGGCGACGATGACCGGCAGCAGCGGGTGTTCAATGTCGTCCATCACGCCCTGCTGGCCGGAGGCGGCCAGTTCGCGGCGCAGAAGTTCAGCCAAGCGCCACGTGACCTCGGCATCCTCGGCGGCGTATTCCGCCATCGTTTCGACGGGCACGGCGGCGGTGTCAATCTCCTTGCCGGCGATGTCCTCGAGGCGGATTGTGCGGTAGCGCAGCAGAGCTTCAGCCATGTCGTCCATATTGTGCCGTTGTTCGGGGTGCAACAGCTGGTGGACAAGCTGAACGTCGAAGAAGGGCCCCGCGACGCTTACGCCGGCGCGGTGCAGCACCTTGAGGTCGAACTTGAGATTGAGACCGATTTTTTCTGCCGGGCAGCTGAAAGCCCTGCGGAAAAGCTCGAGGCGCGAGGCGGCCTCGGCGGCGGGCAGGCTAACGTAAAAGGCCTCGCCGTCCTGCAGGCAGAAGGACATGCCCAGCAGGCGGTCGCTAAAGGTGTTGAGCCCTGTCGTTTCGGTGTCGAAGGCCCAGCGCGGTGCCGCGGCGAGGCGCTCGGCGAGCTCCCGGCAGGCCGCGTCGCTGTCGATGAGGCGGTAGTCGTGCGGTCGGCTCTTGGCATCGCTGAGCTCGGGCAGGCTGAAGAGATCGGGTTGGGACTCTGCGCTCGCGCCCCTCCCGTCGGCGGGCGCCGCGGACGCGTCGGAGCCGTCGGCGGCCGGAGTTGAGGCATCACCTTGTCCGCGATCCGAGGGGCGACGTCCGGCGGCGGCAAAGAGCTCGCCGAGGGCGGCATCCCCGGCCGCGGCTGCGGTTCCGCCGCAGAGCTTTTTGAGCAGCTGGCTGAACTCCAGGCGGCGCAGCAGCTTTTCGAGCGCCGGCAGATCGAAGTCCCGCCGACGGCAGTCGTCGAGGCCGATGCCGAGCTCGGCGTCGCGGCGAATGGTGGCCAGTCGGTACGAGAGCCGAGCCTGCTCGGCGTGGCCTTCAATCTTTTCGCGCATCTTGCCCTTGACCTCCGCCGTGCGCGCCAGCAGCTCGTCGAGACTGCCGAATTGGGCAATGAGTTTGCGGGCGGTAACGGCGCCCACGCCGGGAACGCCGGGGATGTTATCCGAACTGTCGCCCATCAGAGCGAGCATGTCGATGACTTGAGCGGGGCGCGTGATACCCCATTCGGCGAGAAAGTCGTTCATGTCCACGCGCTCAAAATCACTGTTGCGGTTGCCGGGCTTGAGGAAGGAGCAGGTGGGCGAGAGCAGCTGCCCGAGGTCTTTGTCCTTCGAGACCATGAAGCTGTGCAGCTGCCCGCTCTCATCGGCGAGGCGCGTGACGGTGCCGATGAGATCGTCGGCCTCCCAGCCCTCGCGGCTCAGCGTGGGAATGTTGAGCGCCGCGAGGATGTCGATGATCCAGGGGACGGAATCCTTGAGCTCCTGCGGAGCGGCTTGGCGCGTGGCCTTGTAGTCGGGGTATTCGCGGTGGCGGAAGGTGGGGCCCGGGGCGTCGAGGCAGGCGACGAGGCGGTCGGGGTGATGTTTGTCGATGAGAGAGAGGACGGTGTTGATAAAGCCGAACATAGCCGAGGTGTTCAACCCGGCCGAGTTGCGCATGGGCGAGTTGACGAAGGCGTAGAAGGCGCGGTAGGTCAGCGCCATGCCGTCCAGAATGTAGAGCGATTCCATCGGGCAGGCATTTTAGCACGCAGGGCGCTCCCCTGCAAGGCGAAAGCTCGCGGCGCCGCTCCTGCCGCCGTGTTGAGCGCGGGAGAGCCGTCGAGCCTCAGGCGCAAGCTCGCGGCGCCGGAGCCTGCGGCTGTCGCGCTCTCGGCCGACTCGCCGGAGACAGACCGCCCGCAGAGGGAGACAGCCCCAGTAGGCGCTTATCGCGAGGGCACGGCTGCCTTGAGCTTGGCTGCGGCGGCCTCGATGAGTTCGGCGCAGTGCCTGTGTCCGGCGCGTCGGGCGAGGTCAAGAGGCGTGTCGCCGCGTCCGGGGGCCGTGCCGGGGCGCGAGAGATGAGCCAGCGGATCGGCGCCGTGTTGGAGCAGAAGCGCGACGATTTCTAGGTTGCCGTTGGCGGCGGCAGCGTGCAGGGCCGTGAGCCCGTAGGTGCTGGCGGCGTTGACCTTGGCACCGTGCTCGAGCAACAGCCGCAGGGAGGCGGCATCATCGTTGAGCGCGGCGAGGTGCAGGGGGGTGAGCTTGCTGTCTCGGCTGCCGCTCTGTTCGCTTTCCCCGTGCAGCAGCTGAGGCAGAGTCTGTCCGTTATCGGAAACGGCAAGCTCGGGCAGAAGGGGAGCGGAGCAGTAGGCGTTGATGAGAGCCTTGCCGGCGAGCAGCCGGCCCATCGGTTCCGGTTCTCCGGCCATGGCTGCCCCGTGCAGCGCCGTGGCCCCGCCGCTGCATGCAAGCCCGACGTCCGCGCCGCGCTTGATCAGCAGTGCGACGCTTTCGGCATCGCCGGCGGCTGCGGCGAGGTGCAGGGGAGAGACGCCCTCGCGGCTGAGCTGTTGCGCATCTGCGCCGCGGGCAAGAAGGGCGGCTGCGTTTTCGCCGTTGCCTGCGGCTGCTGCGTAGTGCAGGGGGGTAAATCCGCCCGCGTCAGGCGCGTTGGCGTCGGCTCCGCCGTCGAGCAAAAGCCTGATGACGGAGGCATTGCCCGAGGCCGCGGCACTGTGCAGGGGCGTGATGCCGGAGGGCGCGGCAGCGGCACGGGCATCCGCTCCGCGCTGCAACAGGAGCTTGACGCCGTCCTCGCAGGCGCTGCCGGCGGCGAGGTGAAGAGGCGTGGCGCCTTCCCGGCTCCGTGCATCGACCGCGGCCTTGCGGTTGAGCAGCATCGTGATGGCGTCGGCATCCCCGATGGCGCAGGCGAGGTGAAGGGGCGTGAGCCCGCCCGCGTTGGCCGTATCGCAGGGAGCACCCGACTCCGCCAGCTCGAAGAGGGCTTTGGAATGCCCGTTGGCGGCGGCCGTGTGGAGCGGCGTGTTGCCCATGCGGTCGATGAGCTTGGGGTCACAGCCGCGGCCGACGAGGTGGAGCAGGGCGGCGCTGCCGTACTCCGCGGCGTGGTGCAGAGGGCTGCGGCCTGCGTTATCCCTCACGTTCAGGTCTGCATTGTGCAACAGCAGCAGGCAGATGCAATCCGTCGAGTCGGTTTCGGCTGCAAGATGCAGGGGCGTGCAGCCGCGGAAGTCGCGAGCATGGACGTCGGCTCCGCTTTCCAGCAGGAGTTCGGCGGCGGCGTGCTGCCCGAGTTTGGCGGCAGCATGCAGAGGCGTGGAGCCGCTGATGCGGTCGCGGGCGTCGGGCGAGGCTCCGTGTGCCAGCAGAAGACGGACGGCATCGAGCTTGCCGTCGCGTGCCGCGATCAAGAGCAGGGGGCAACCGTCGGCGTCCGTCGGGTTGCTCACCGCTCCGGCGTCGAGGAGTTGCCCGAAGAGCGCTGCGTCGCCGGAGCTCAGGGCGCGCAACAAGGCGTCTCCCTCATCGGCTCCGCTCTCCTCTCTCTTCAGCCAAGGCGGCGTTTTCTCCGTCGGTTCGGCTTCGCTCCGAATCGGCGCGGAGCGAGGAGCCGGAGTCGGCGCGGCTGCGGTCGACGGGGCGAGGGCGATCAGGGGGATGGCGCAGGGCAGCAGGAGGGCGGTGACTAACGTGGCGTTCATGGCATCGGGAGCTCGGGGCGACGGCCCGGCAAGCATCAGCGGAGTCGCGTTGCTCAGCAGACTCCATTATACGCGGCTCGGGCGCGAAGTCAACGGAACTCTTCGGGCTTTTGGGCGTCAAGTCTCACGAGCCCCCCGTTTCGGAAGGGCTCGCGGCGAAAAAAAGCTCCCGGCGCCGAGGGCGCCGGGAGCCGGGGGATGAAGATGACGGCGGCGTCAGTCGCGCGGCACCGCGATCGTTTGCTCGCGATCGGGCCCGACGCCGACGGTGCCGACGGGGCAGCCGATGACTTCGCCGAAGCGCTTGACGTAAGCCTTGCAGTTCTCGGGAAGCTGCTCCCACGAGCTGCAGCCGGTGATGTCCTGCTTCCAGCCGGGGAGCTCTTCGTAGACGGGCTCGCACTTCTCCCAGTCCTCCACGAGAGCGGGCGGGACGTCGAGCAGTTGGTCGCCGAGCTTGTAGGCCGTGCAGATCTTGATGGTCTCCATCTCGTCCAAGCCGTCGAGATTCGTCATGGCCATTTCATCAAAGCCGTTGAACATGGCGGAATAGCGCAGCACAACGCCGTCGGCCCAGCCGCAGCGGCGCGGGCGCCCCGTCGTGGCGCCGAACTCGCGGCCGAGGCCGTGCAGGTAGTCGGCAACTTCGTCGTTCTCCGTGACGAAGGGGCCGGCGCCGACGCGGGTGGTGTAGGCCTTGCAGACGCCGATGACGCGGTTGATGCGCGTGGGCGCAACGCCGCTGCCGGTGCAGCAACCGCCGGCGCTCGTGTTCGAGCTGGTGACGAAGGGATAGGTGCCGAAGTCGATGTCCAGCATCGCTCCCTGAGCTCCTTCGAAGAGGATGTTTTTGCCGGCCTTGACGGCGGCGTTGAGCACGGGGATGGTGTTGCAGATGTGGGCACGCAGCACGTCGGCTGCGGCAAGCACGGCATCGAGCGTGACCTGCGGATCCGCGGCGGCCCAGCCGAGGCGCTCAAGCTCCTCGTTGGCCGTCTTGATGCGGGCCTCGAGCACGCGACGGAGGCGGGCGGGATCGACGAAGTCAATCATGCGGATGCCGATGCGGCGAGCCTTGTCGGCATAGGTCGGGCCGATGCCCTGTTTGGTGGTGCCGATCTTCTGGTCGCCGAGAGCCTCCTCCTGCGCGGCGTCGATGTCCTTGTGGATGGGCAGCACCACGTGGGCGCGGTCGGAGATCAGGAGATTTTCCGGCGTGATGGTGACGCCCTGCTCGCGCAGGTAGTTCATCTCCTCAACCAGCGAGGTGGGGTTGATGACGACGCCGTTGCCGATGACGTTGACCTTGCCCGGCCACAGAATGCCCGAGGGAACGAGGTGCAGAACGTACTTGCGGCCGTTGGCAATCACGGTGTGACCGGCATTGCTGCCGCCCTGGCTGCGCACGACGTAGTCCGCAGTCTCGGTGAGGAAGTCGATAACCTTCCCCTTGCCTTCATCTCCCCACTGGGAGCCGATGACGAGTGTATTCATGTGCCTGTGTGAAAGGAATTCCGATTTCAGATTTGAGAGTACTTGCCGGCCTTGAAGTCGCGGATGAGGTCGATGAACTCACCGAAGAAGTAGGTGGCGTCCTTGGGGCCGGGCGCGGCCTCGGGGTGGTACTGCACGCAGAAGATGGGCATCTTCTTGTGCCGCAGGCCCTCGACGGTGCCGTCGTTGAGATTGATGTGGGTGACTTCGACGTCCTCGGGCAGGCTGTCCGGGTCAACGGCGAAGCCGTGGTTTTGCGAGGTGATGGCCACCTTGCCGGTGCGGAGATCCTTGACGGGCTGGTTGCCGCCGCGGTGCCCGAACTTGAGCTTGAAGGTCTTGCCGCCGAAGGCGTGGCCGAGCAGCTGGTGGCCGAGGCAGATGCCGAAGATGGGCAGCTTGCCGAGCAGCTTGCGGAGCTGTTCGTGGATGCCCGGCAGCGCCGCGGGGTCGCCGGGACCGTTGGAGAGGAAGACGCCGTCGGGCTGAAGCGCCAGCACATCCTCCGCCGGCGTGGCCGCATTGACAACCGTCACGTCGAAGCCGTCGCGGCGCAGGCAGCGCAGAATGTTGCGCTTGATGCCGAAGTCGTAGGCGACGATCTTGTACTGCACCGGGGGCAGGGCGGCGTAGGTGCTCAGGTCGCCCGCCGTCTTGTTGGGCAGCTTCCAGTCGCGGGACTCGCCGTCCCAGTGGTAGTTCGTCGGCGTGGAGACCTCGGTCACGAAATCGGAGCCGCTCATGGGAGCCGAGGCGCGGGCGCGCTCCACGGCCTCTTCGGCACTCAGCTCCGTGCTGAGGCAGGCGCGCTGGGCACCCTTGGTGCGCAGCAGCTTGGTGAGCTTGCGCGTGTCGATTCCCTGAATGCCGGGAATGCCGTAGCGCTGCATCCAATCCTCCAGAGACTCCTGTGCCCGCCAGTTGGAGTGAAGGCGTGCCAGCTCTGCAATGGCGAAACCGCGCACCTGAGGGCGGTCGCTCTCGCAATCCTCATCGCAGACGCCGTAGTTGCCGATGAGAGGGTAGGTCATCGTCACAATCTGGCCGCGGTACGAGGGATCCGTCAGCACCTCCTGATAGCCGGTCATGGAGGTGTTGAAGCACGCCTCACCCGTCACCGTGCCGTCGGCACCGAAGGAAGTGCCCTCGAATATTGTTCCGTCTTCTAGTGCTAGTATTGCTTTCATCCTTATTAAACCGTGGCCTTATTAAGCCGTGAGATGATAGCGGAGCTTGCGGTAATTTGCAAGTCCATTTTGAGACCTGCCGCAAAAAAAGCAACTGTTTGCCCAACGGGTGGAGAAAAATCCGTCAGCGCGGCCAAGAGAGCTTGCGTTGCCGGCGGAAGTGTGCTTTAATCATGCAAGAAGCCTCGTCCGGGCGGGCGCCGATGAGCGCTTCTCAACACAGATGACACATATGGATACCAACGAAAACAACATCGAAAACGAACTTCCTGCCGCTGATCCCGTGGCCGGTGCCGACTCCTGCAACCGCCTTGCCGCTGCCCGGCAGTTCGCGGTTGATCAGTATAACCGCCTGCGTCGCGCCGCCGGCGCCAAGCTCGATGATGTGTACGAGTATACGCGCAACGCGCGCCGTCAGATCAACGCCGGCTGGGATGTGACCTGCGCCAGAGCTCGCGATTTGCACCGCAGCGGTGAGGAATACGTGCGCGCCAACCCCACCAAGAGCGTCCTCACGGCGCTCGGCGTCGGTCTGCTCATCGGCCTGCTGGCCGGGCGCAGCAGCCGCTGACGGCACCCTTCTCACCATTCGGACGGAAGGCAAACATGGGTCTGCTGGCAAAAATATGCGGCTGCGGCGTCCGCACGGCTCTCGATCAACAGCGCGAAGCCATGCGCCGCGAGTTGAGTGAGCTGGCGTCGCAGCTGGGTGTTCACGGCAGCGCTCTCGCCGAGCTGTTTCGTCTCGAGCTCGGCGAGTACATGCGCCGGCAGCGCCGCCGCATGGCCCTGCTGATCGCCGGGGGCGCCTGTGCGGCTCTGGCCTACGTCTCCTTCTGGATCCTGCTCTGCTGCTGGCTGGCGCCGCTCTGGGGCTGCCCGGCGGTTCTGGCATTAGTGTGCCTGCTGCACTTGCTGCTTGCCGTGGCTCTGTTGCTGTCCGCCCGACGCCTCAAACCGACGGCTTTCGCTCCCGATACGCGACGCGAACTCCAAAACGATCTGCAATGTCTCAAGATTCTCCTCCAAGAAAAGAAGACATCCTGATGCGAATCGCCGCTTCGAGAATAGGCGTTCTCGAAGCGGGCGGAGCCTTGCGACAGCGAGTCGGCGCAGCGGCGGATTCCCTCCGAAAACCGCTGGCAGCTGCAGGCGCCTTCGCCGCGGGGCTGGGGGCTCTTGTGGCTTTCCGTCAGGGGCGCCGCGCAGCCGGAGCGCTCGGGACGTCCGCCTTCGCCCCTTCGCGAATTGCCCGGGCGGCGCTTTCTCAGACCCTCGCGCTGCTGGTGCCCGGGATCGTCCGATGGATCGGCGGCGATGTGTCCCGGCCGTCGCGACGAAGCTCGGAAACTCCGCAGTGTTCGCCTGACGAACAGATCGGCTTTTGGCAGCGTGCCCGATGTTGGTTCCGCAGCGAGCGAGGTGCGGCTCGTTGAGGGCTGCGAAGTGCGCCGTGTGCGGCGCGCACGCTTCTGAACTCCCGAAACTCCTCTGCACCTGCGTCTCTCCCGCAAAGCTTCACCGATTTTCACCACCTTCACCTCATGAAAAAAGTATTCGTCTCCGGTGCCTTCAACCTTCTCCACGCCGGGCACATCTGCTTCCTGCAAGATGCTCGAGCCTTGGGGGATTACCTGATCGTTTCCTTTCCCCCGGCTGATCTGCTCTGGAAGATCTTCGGCCGCAAGTCCGCCCTAGCCGATGCCGACAAAATGGCCGTGCTCAATGCCCTCAGCATGGTTGATGAGGTGGTGCTCTCGACGGATGACAGCGAGGCGCTGAGCTTTGAAAGCGCCTTCCGAGCCTCCGGCGCCCAAGTGCTCGCCGTCACGACCGACGACCTCTACATGGACGCCAAGAGCGCCCTCTGCGGTGACTGCGGTGCCGAGTTCGTCGTCCTCGAAAAACGCCCGCCCGAGGGCAAGCAAACCTCGAGCACCGAAGTCCTCGATCGCATCAAGGCCCCGACCCATGCTCCGCTGCGCGTCGACTTTGCGGGCGGCTGGCTCGACGTGCCGAACTACGCCATCCCCGGCGAATACATCGTCAACTGCGCCATCTCCCCCACCGTGTCGCTCAAAGAGTGGCTCTATCGGCAGGGAGCCGGACTCGGCGGCAGCGGCGGCTGGAGCGTACTCAACGGATGGGACCCGGTGCGCTCCGAGCTCGGGCTGGGCGTCGGTTGGCAGGATCCGGCCGTCATTGCCGAGACGGGAGCCTGCGTCTGGAAGTCCGGTCAGTATCCCGTCCTCGAGTTCAAGAACACGGGCGAGTTTTTGCGCGGTCGCATGGCCGTGTTCGACACCCGCATCCACCACAACACCCCCGGTCTGGCAGCCTTGAACCGCAACTTTGTCAAGATAGCCCGCGCGGGGCGCGTCGCTCGGCTCGGCGTCATGCAGCAGGACATCACCACCCTCGCCGTTGCCGTGCAGATGAGCTACCGCCTCCAGCTCGACGAAGGTATGGAGCCGCTGCCCGAGATCGGCGAAAGCATCGCCATGAAATACTGCGGCGGCGGGCATGGCGGCTACGCCCTCTATCTTTACGAGACTCCCGAATCGCGGGAGAAGGCCCTCGACACCTGTTTGGATCTCTACCCCGTCGAGCCCTATTGCCGCACCTTCGGCAAAGATGAACCCGTGCCTTGGGAGCCCCGCTATCTGCAGCGCCTCCGCGATCGCGGCGTGATCAAGTAACGACCCCTCCCTCACCATACCCCTTATGCCCAAAGTATTCGTATCCGGCTGCTTTGACGTTTTGCACAGCGGGCACATCGCCTTCCTCGAGGAGGCTGCCGGCTACGGCGACGTCTACGTCTCGATTGGTTCCGACGCCACCGTCATGGCACTCAAGAATCGCAAGACCCTCTACACGGAAGCCGAGCGCAAGTATATCCTCGAAGCCATTCGCTACGTCACCAAAGTTTACATCGGGCCGGACACCGGCAAGATTCTCGACTTCGCGCCTCTGCTCGACGAGGTGAAGCCCGACATTTTCTTCGTCAATGCGGACGGCAGCAGCGAGGAAAAGCGAGCCTTCGTCGAATCGAAGGGAATCCGCTACGTCGTCAGCTCCCGCGTGCCGCACGGGCAGCTGCCGACGCGCTCCACCACCTCCATCCGCCAACAGATAAATAAGTGAGCCATGGAGTCCTCGGTGTATCATACGGGCGATGCGGACACGCGCCCTTGGGGGCGTTGGGAGGTCAAAGACGTCTTTGAGGGCTCCGTCCTCAAGCGCATTGACGTGTTGCCGGGCAAGCGCCTTTCGCTGCAGCGCCACAGCCATCGTGCCGAGCATTGGGTCGTCGCATCCGGAGAGGCCGAAGTCACCGTCGGCTCCGTGACGCGCACGCTGCGCCGCGGCGAGAGCGTTGACATCCCGGTCTCTGCCGTGCACCGCTTGGCCAACATCGGCACGGAACCCCTCGTCGTTCTGGAGCTGCAGCACGGCAGCCTGCTGAGCGAAGATGACATTGAGCGTATTGAAGACGATTTCGGGCGCACGTAAGAATGCCCCGAGGCATACGCATCAACCCCTCTCCCATACCTTACACCCTTGAAAGACAGCTTGACAGATGGACAAAACGCGCCTGCGTCGCCTGCCGACCCCTCGCAAATATGGCGAGAGCTCGATGCCGTCGTCGTGATCAACCTCAAGAGTCGTCCCGATCGCTGGGAGATCTTTCAGAAGAGGGTCGGTTCGATGTTCCCTCCCGGCAAGGTCCATCGCCTTGAAGCCGTCGTCGGCAAAGAGCTTCCCGGGTACGGCAAACTGCCTTGGTTTAGCGAGCAGACCGGAGAGCGTGCTTCATCGTGGGCCGGAGTCGCGGGTTGCGCTCTCTCGCACCGCAAGGCCATTGAATCCGTATTGGAGAACGGCTGGCAGCGTGTGCTGATCTGCGAAGACGACATCGAGCCGGCATCAACGGACATACTACCCGACATCCCGGAGCTCTTCCGCGCCGTCCCCGAGCCCTCCTACCTCTACCTCGGCTACCACATGCGGGATCCGCGCGGTCGCTTGCTGCGGCGGACCGCGCACGGTGAGCTCTGGAAGGTCGAGGGCGTTTTGGCCTGCCACTCCTACGTCGTCAGTGCAGAAACCTGCCGCCGCCTGCTGCCCCATTTGCCCGACTCGGATAACATTTGGGAATGGGTGGCTCGCAACCGCGCCATTGATAACTTTTGCCGCGACCGGATGTACGGCAAAGCCGGGGTTTCGTCATGCGTCGCGTGGCCCGTCCTCTTTCGTCAGCAGACACTCGGTTCGGATATTGACACGTCTCGCCGCGTGCGCTCAACCGACAGCAAGACGGGGCACCCGCGCAGCCTCCGGAGTCTCAGCGGCATCCTGCACCTGATCACGCGCCCTTGGCGTCGCCTCAAAGTCCGGATGAACTCATGGCACACCCATCGGCGAGCATTGCGAAACGGCTTCCCGGGGTACAAACGATGAAAAGAGGCGGCGGCAGGCTGAAAAATGCCCCTTTTTGAGCCGCCGTTGCTGATTATGCTTGAAATCTGTCGGAAAAGGTAGGATAGTAAAGGCTCACTTCGCAATTATGTCCGAAAACAAAGAACGAAAGACTCTGGAAGAACGCAATCAGGCCAGTGACCTCGAACGCCTGCGCCACTCGTGCGCACACGTTTGCGCCACGGCCATTTGCCGTCTCTGGCCGGAGGCTCAGCTGGCAGCCGGTCCTGCAGTCGAGAACGGCTTCTATTACGATATTGAGCTCGACCACAACATCTCCTCCGACGAGTTCGCCCTCATTGAAGAGGAGATGAAGAAGGTCGTCAAAGAGAACCAGCCCTTCGTTCGAACAACCGTCACCCGCGCGGAGGCCATGGATATGGCGCAGCGCGGCGAGCTCGGCTCGATCGGCCCGCGCAGCGTGCCCTCGAAGTACAAGGTGGACCTGCTCAACCGCATCCCGGACGACGAAGAAATCTCCATCTATCGCAACGGAGACTTCACCGACCTCTGTGCCGGGCCTCACGTCGGGCGCACGGGCAACTGCAAAGCCTTCAAGATCATGAGCGTTGCCTCGGCCTACTACCAGGGCGACGCCGGCGGCCCGCGCCTGCAGCGCGTCTACGGCACCTGCTTCCCGAACCGCACGCAGCTCGATGAGCACCTCGCCAAACTGGAGGAAGCCCGCAAGCGCGACCACCGCAAGCTCGGTCGCGAGATGGGGCTCTTCACGATCGACGAGATGGTAGGGCAGGGCCTCGTGCTCTGGAAGCCCAAGGGCGCCATCATCCGCCGTGAGCTTCAGGACTTCATCACCGAAGAGCTCGACCGCATCGGCTACTCACAGGTTTACACCCCCAACATCGGCAAACTCGACCTCTACATGACCAGCGGACACTGGGAGCACTACAAAGAGAGCCAGTTCCCGCCGATCCCCGACCCGGACGACTTCCGCAAACTGCGCGATGAGAACGCCAGCTGCGCCGACCTCTTCAACGCTCTTGACACCAAGACCATCTGCGGCTTCATGCTCAAGCCCATGAACTGCCCGCACCACATCCGCATCTACGCCAGCGATCCGCACTCGTACCGCGATCTGCCCGTGCGCCTCGCCGAGTTCGGCACGGTCTATCGCTGGGAGCAGAGCGGCGAGCTGGGCGGCATGACCCGCGTGCGCGGCTTCACGCAGGACGACGCCCACATCTTCTGCCGTCCCGACCAGATCAAGCAGGAGGTTCAGCAGTGCATCGGCATCGTCAAACACATCCTCGGCACCCTGCAGATGAACGACTATCGCGTGCGTCTCTCGCTGCGCGACAAAGAATTCAAGGATCCGAAGTACGTCGGCAGCCTCGAGAACTGGCAGCTCTCCGAGCAGGCGCTGCGCGAAGTCCTTCAGGAAAACGGCTTTGACTACATCGAAGCCGAGAACGAGGCCGCCTTCTACGGCCCGAAGATCGACTTCATCGTGCGCGACGTCATCGGCCGCGACTGGCAGCTGGGCACCGTGCAGGTTGACTACAATCTGCCCGAGCGCTTCGAGCTCACCTACACCGGCGCGGACAACAAGCCGCACCGCCCCGTCATGATTCACCGCGCCCCCTTCGGCTCCATGGAGCGCTTCACCGGCCTGCTCATCGAGCACTTTGCCGGCAAGTTCCCCACGTGGCTCGCCCCGGAGCAAGTGCGCGTGCTGCCGATTTCCGACAAAGTCGCCGACTTCGCGAAGCAGGTCTACGACAAGCTCGCCGCCCTCGGCATCCGCGTCAAACTCGATGCTGACCCCGACAAAATCGGAGCCAAGATCCGCAACGCCCGCCTCGACCGCGTTCCCTACATGCTTGTCGTGGGGCAGCGCGAAGCCGATGAAGGCCAAGTATCCGTCCGCCATCGCGACCTCGACGTTATCGGCACCATGCCGGTCGACACCTTCGTCGCGCAACTCAAACGCGAAATCGACGAGCGCCTCATCGCGCCCGAGATGAAGCCGCAAGGAGGTGCCGCAAGCTGAGCCGCTTCCCTCGGCCGAACATTCCCCCTCCGTGCAGCGGCGCGACAGCGTCCGCTGCACGGAAGAAAGACAGACCCAATCAACACACACACGTGCCTACCCCGCAGAAAAACAATAACTTCAACGGTCGCTCCAAGCGCGACCAGAACGGAAAAAATCCGCAGATTCGCGTCAACGACCGCATCCGCGCACCCCGAGTACGCGTTGTCACCGCAGCCGGAGACCAGCTGGGCGTCATGCCCACGCGTGAAGCCCTTGCCAAGGCGAAGGAAATCGGCCTCGACCTAGTGGAAATCGCCCCCAACGCCGATCCCCCCGTCTGCCGACTCATCGACTACGGCAAGTTCAAATACATGCAGGCCAAGTTGCAGAAAAACAACAAGGCGAAAGCCGCCCGCATGAAAGAAATCAAACTGCGCGTGGGCACGGACGTCAACGACTACAACGTCAAAATGGGTCGTACCGAGCAATTCCTCGACCACGGGCACAAGGTGCGCTTCCAGCTGCGGTTCCGCAACCGCGAAAACGCGCATAAGGAGCTCGGCTTGGACGTCATGGCCAAAGTCGTCGAAGACATGAAGACGATGGGCAAGGTGGACCAGCCTGCCAAGCTTGCCGGCAACACCGTCACCATGGTGCTGGCACCTCTGCCGGCAGGGCAGCGCGTCAAGAAGTTCAAGAAATACGAAGACGAGAACTTCGACACCGAGTCGGAAGAGTTCGACGCGAAGGACGACGTGCTCGACGACGAGAGCTGAAGCCCCTCCCCGTGCCGCGCCGAAGCTCCGTCCCGCTCTCGGTGCGCGACCTGTCCCCTCACCGTCACGCCGATGCGCTCCGCATCGGCGTTTTGATGCATCGAGACTCTCCTGACAAAGCCGACCCTGCGGAAAAGCACCGTGAATCTGCAAATCGTTGCCTGCGAACCCTGCCACTGCGCGGACTTTGTGCGCCTCTCCCGCCTCTGGCTGGACGAATACTTCTGCGTCGAAGCCGAAGATGAACAGATTTTCGCCGACCCGATAGCCTCCTTCGCGCCCGGTGGCGGCGGCATCTTCGTCGCCCGAGATGAAGCGAGCGGGCGAGTGGCCGGCGTATGTGCTCTGGCCTACCATGCCCGCACCGGCGACTGGGAACTCGCCAAACTCTGCGTCGATCCGGCCTTTCGCGGCCACGGCGCGGGGAAAGCCCTCGTGCAGCGCGTGATTGCTGAAGCCCGCGAGCGAGGGGCCCGCCGCCTCGTCCTCGATACCAACAGCCGATTGACCTCAGCCATCCGCCTGTACCGCCGTTGCGGCTTCGTCGATATCCCCTTGGACAAAAGCCCCTTCAGCCGCACCGATCGCCGGATGTCCCTCGACTTGAGCTGACGCGAGAGCCGCGCGATCGGACAAACGGGCGACGCGTAAGCGGACGCGCTCCATGCCGGGATTTGGGCTTGCGTCGCCGTCGGAGCGCGTGTATCATAGACCCATGAGTCATCTGGATGATTTGTTCGCCTTTCTGAGGATTCCCAGCGTCTCCGTTCTCCCCGAGCATGCTGCGGACGTCGAGCACTGCGCCGACTTCCTCGTCGCTAAACTCAGCTCGCTCGGCTTTGAGGCCCGCCGAGAGCTGACCGACATTCACCCCATCGTCATTGCCCACAGCCCGAAGCTTGAGGGTAAACCCACCGTCCTCATCTACGGGCACTACGACGTCATGCCCGTCGACCCGCTCAACATGTGGGAGAGCGACCCCTTCACCCCCACCGTGCGCGACGGGCGCGTCTATGCCCGCGGCGCTTCGGATGACAAAGGCGAAATCATGGCCATGATACGCGGCGCCCAGCGCGTCATTGAAGAAGACGGCGCCCTGCCGCTCAACGTCACCTTCCTGCTTGAGGGTGAGGAAGAGAGGGGCAGCGAAAGCCTCTTTGCGTTCATCCGCCGCCCGGAGATCGTCCAAGAGCTCGCCTGCGACATCATCGTGGTGAGCGACACCGGCATGGCCGCCCCCGACGTTCCCTCCTTCTCCTACGGGCTCAAGGGCCTCTGCTGCTTCGAGCTGGAAATCAGCGCTCCCGCGATGGACCTGCACTCGGGCATCTTCGGCGGAGCCGTCGCCAACCCCATCACCACCCTCTGCGAGATGATTGCCTCGACGCACGATGCCGACAACCGCATCACCGTCGAAGGCTTCTACGACGGCGTCAGCGGCATCGAGGACTGGGAGCGCGAGAGTTGGAAGCGCGTGCCCGGCATGAGCGACGCCGAACTCGCCGAACTCACCGGAGTCCCCCAACTGCGCACCGAGACCGGCTACTCCGGCGCCGAATGCGTCTACGCGCGCCCGACCTTCGAGCTCAACGGCATCTCCGGCGGCTACGAAGGCGAAGGCTCCAAAACCGTCATCCCGACCAAAGCCGTCGCCAAGATGAGCTGCCGCCTCGTCCCCGGCCAGAACCCCGACCTCATCCTCGACCTCGTCGAAGCCCACTTCCGCAAGGTCTGCCCCCCCTCCGTGCGCATGAAATTCACGCGCCAGCACGGCGGAGAACCCTACCTGAGCGATCCTCATTCCGACTACGGCAAAGCCGCTCAAGTGGCCCTCGAGAGCACCTTCGGCAACCCGCCCGTTCTCGTGCGCGAAGGCGGCTCCATTCCCATCGTCGCGGAAATCTCCAAGCGCCTCGGCAGAGACGCCCTCTTCCTCGGCCTCGATCTGCCGGACGCCCGCATCCACTCGCCCAATGAGAACATGCGCCTCGATATCTTCGAGAAAGGCATCAGCATGGCCGCCACCATGCTGCGCCTCATGAGCGAGGTCCGGCGCTGAAGCGCTGAACCCGCCGAAGCAGACACGCCGCCCCCCAGCCCCCCCATGAACGCCGTCGAAATCGATGACATTCACAAAAGCTTCCCCGGTCACTGGGGCAGGGGCGGCGTGTACGCCGTCAAGGGCGTCAGCCTCAGCATTCCCGAAGGCGGCGTCTACGGTCTCATCGGACCCAACGGATCCGGCAAGAGCACCATCATGAAAGCCCTTGTCGGCCTGCTGCGGCCGGATGCGGGGCATTGCCTCGTCTTCGGCAACCCCGCCACATCCGCAGCCAATCGGCGGGAAATCGGCTTTTTGCCTGAAAACCCCTACTTTTACAAATTCCTCACCGGGGCTGAAACCGTCCGCTTCTACGGCCGCCTCTGCGGGCTGCGCGGGCGGCAACTGCGCCAACGCACGGACGAGATGCTCGAAATCGCGGGGCTGACGGAAGCGGCGGACCGACGGCTCGGCGGCTACTCCAAGGGCATGTTGCAGCGCGTCGGCCTTGCCCAGGCCCTCGTGCAGCAACCGCGTTTACTCGTGCTCGACGAGCCCACCGCCGGCGTCGACCCCATCGGCTCGCGTGCGATACGCGACATCATCCTCGACCTCAAGCAGCGCGGCATGACCGTGTTTCTCTGCTCCCACCTGCTTGAGCAAGTGCAGGAGATCTGCGACCGCGTCGGCATCCTCTACCAAGGTTGCCTCATCGCCGAGGGCAGCATCGACGAGCTCACCCGCGACCACCGACGCACCGAAATCACGCTGCGCGACGCCTCGCCCGAGCTGCTCGACAAACTGCGTACCCTCGCCGGAGACGCATGGGAAAGCGCCGTCCCGGCCCGCAACTCGCTTGAAACCGTCTTCCTGCGCGGCATCCGCGCCAAACTTCAGGAGCAGAAAGCCGCCGAAGCCGCCCGAAAGGCCGCCGAGGCGAAAAAATCCTGAACTGACGACACGGCACCTCCGCGCCGCTCACTCGCCGAAGTGGCGGATGACGGAAGCCTTGAGAGCCTCTGAGCCGAAATAGCCCTCCTCCTTGATCCGGTCGAGATCAAAGCCGCTGCGGTTGATGGCGTCGGAGAACTTGAGCTGCGCCTCCTCCATCGTCTCGGACTCCTCCGGCGTCGTATGGAGCTTGCCCTGCGTCACCTTCCCGATCGCCCCCTCCATCACCTTGCTGCGGGCGTCAAGCTGAGCCACCAGAGTATCCAGCTTGGGCGCTGCCGCATCAGCGGATTCCTGATCCACAACGGAGCGCAGCAGCGCCGCCATCTCCGCCGCCAAATCCGCCATAGCCGGCATCTGCTCCAAGAAGGTCGCGATAACATCAGCATCCTCAGCATGGCGAGCCTCAGGCTGTCCCGCCGGCTCCGCCTGAGCTGACGGCGCTGCCGCCGGTTCCGCAGCAGCGACCGCAGCCCCCTCGGAAGGAAGTGCCGCAGCAACAGCGGCAGATGAAACGGCACAGAAAGAGACAAGGGCGGAAGAGAACGAAATCATCATCATATCAAACGGTGTTGTTATCGGAAGAGAGCGAGCCCGTCAAGACAGCCTCGGTAACGGGAACCGCCTTATCCTAAAGATTTCTCCCCGACCTGTCAACCTGAAAAAAAGACAGCTGCACACTTGCCGCAGGGACCGCATTGCGTCAAAATAAAACGCACCGAAGAAGCTCTCGGGAGAGAAACGCCGCAATGGCATTTTTATGGTTGCTT
>NZ_CALXNG010000028.1:0-26951 GCF_944389695.1 Candidatus Parakkermansia intestinigallinarum | reverse complement strand
AAATCAAGCCTCCATTTTTTGTGTACTCAAGGCGCGGTCAAAATGACCGCGCCTTGAAACTTTGGGACACATGTGCAGAAAAATGCCCCGCCGTAAAATTGAGCTTGACTTACGCCGCAGCTCCCCTATACTCAGATTGTCACTACACCAGCATGAAAAAACGTCTCTTCCTCACCATTTCAGCACTCTGCGTCGCGGGACTCGCTCAGGCTGCGCCCGATCTCACCGCTTCTGACGTCAGCGAAGACGCGCTCCGCAAAGTCGCCACCGAGCGACAGAAGGCCAGCATCGACGAGTACCACAAGGCACGCCAGCGCGCCGAAAAGCGCCGCGATGACGAGGCCAAGGAGGTGCGCGAAATCACGCGCCGCAACGATGAGGGGCTCAAGGATACCATCCTCAAGGATCACCTCAACAGCATGCTGCCTCCCTGCGAGCGCGAGCGCCGTGCACCGCGCGAGCCCAAAAACTACCGCGTCTACGAGTAAATCCCCTTCCCTGCCGCAGGCAGCCGAGCCGCTCCGTCGCTCCGGGCTTCCCGCGTGCAGTCATTGCAATCCTTCAGCACACGGCTTTACCGGCAAAGCCGTGTGCTTTTTCATCCTTCCCGGCAACGAATGTGAACCCGGGATGCGGCCTCGCGGCAATTTGGCTTGCCAGCGGGCGCATCCGATGAGATAATGAGCTGAGACTCCATGGCTGAAGACGAGGATGACTTCTACAAAGAGCCCACGCGCAAGGAGTGGTGCGGTTTCTGGACGCTTGTTGCCGTCCAGGCTCAAAACGCCTTTAACGAAAAGGCGGTTCAGTTTCTGTTGATTCCGCTGGGCGTCTGGCTCTGGAGTGCGGCCGACAGCACGCTGGAGTACATGCTCGGCGCCATCTTCGTGCTGCCCTACATTCTCTTCTCCCCGCTCGTGGGTTGGCTGGCAGACTGCTTCTGCAAGACGCGCATCATTCAGGTGATGAGTCTGCTGCAGGTCTTCGTCATGTCCTGCATGCTCTTCTGCTTCTACCGGCACGACATGCACGCCGCCATCATCTGGTTCTCCGTCTTCGCGACGCAGGCGACCATCCTCAGCCCGGCCAAGAAGGGCATCGTCAAAGACTTGCTCGGCTCGCGCTACATCGGCTTCGGCTCGGGCATCATTGAGATGAGCATGGTCTTCGTGCTGCTCGCCGCCCAAATCGGCGTGTTCTTCTGGTTCAGCCACCTGCTCTCCGTGTACTCCCAGCTGCCCGACGGCACGGAAGAAGCCGGCTGGAGCGCCGTCATCGTACCGACATGGACCTTCGTCATTCTGGCGCTCATCGTCTCGGCGGCCTCCTTCCTGCTGCCCCGCTACCCGGCCCGGCAGCGCAAACCCTTCCGCTGGAGCCTCTTTTACGAGCACTTCGTGCAGATCAAATACCTCTGGAAAGATCGCCTGCTGCGCATCAGCGAGCTGGGCATCTCCTTCTTCTGGTGTCTGGCCGGTTCCCTCTTCCTCATCCTCATCCAAATTGCCAAAGGGCTGCAAGCGCACGATCCGACCATGGATTTCTCGCTGCAGTGCGGCATCCTCATGGCGTGGATGACCGGCGGCATCGTGGCCGGCGGCGCCGTGGCCTCGCAGCTCTGCAAGGGCAAAAATGAGCTGGGCCTGATTCCCTTCGGAGCCATCGGCATCACCGTCAGCGCACTGCTGCTCTCCATCCTCGAGCCCAACACCCTGGCGAGCAACATCATGCTCAGCTGCATCGGAGCCTTCGGCGCCGCCTACCTCGTACCGCTCAACGCCTACCTGCAAGACAACTGCGACCCCGCCAACCGAGGCAACATCATCGCCGCCGGCAACCTGATCGACAACCTCATGGGTCTCGTCGCCGTGGCGCTCATGTGGGTGCTCCACGAGGTCTTCGGCGCACCGCCGCAGTTCCAGTTCTTCGTCCTCTTCCTGATGAGCGTCTTCATCATGGTGACCTCGCTGCGACTCATCCCGCAGGAGTTCATCCGCATGGTGGGCATCTGGTGCATGAAGCTCGTCTACCGCCCCCGCATCATCAACCCCGAGCGCCTGCCCGAGCGCGGCGGCGCCCTGCTCGTCGTCAACCACGTCACCTACGCGGACGCCCTCTTCCTCACCATGGTCTGCCCGCGAACGGTGCGCTTCATCGTCGATGCCGAATTCATGGGCAGCCGCATTCTCAGCTGGATTCTCGAATTGTTCAACTCCCTGCCCATCTCCGCCAAAAACCCGCGCGAGGCTCTGCTGAGTGCCTCGCAGGGGATTCAAAACGGCGACCTCATCTGCATCTTCCCCGAAGGGCAGCTGACGCGCAGCGGATGCCTCACCCCGATTCGCCGAGGCATGGAGATGATCGCCCGCCGCGCCAAAGCGCCCGTGATACCCATCTACATGGATGGCCTCTGGGGCAGCATCTTCTCCTTCTACCGCAACCGATTCTTCACCAAGCTGCCCAAGCAGCTGCCCTACGCCTACACCGTGGCCGTGGGCGAGCCCCAGTCCTGCGACGAAATCAGCAGCCACGCCGTCAGCAACGCCTTCCGAAAGCTCTCGGCCATCAGCCTGGAGAACTCAACGGTGGGCAACAAGCAGGATCTCATCAGCACGCTGGAAGCCATCGGCAACCATCCCTTCCTGTTCTTCCGCGACGGCTCGCTCTCCGGCATCCAACTGGCCGCAGCGCTCATCAGCCGGCAGCCCCCGCCCGATCTGCCCCCGGCGGCATCGGCTTGGGTCGGCCTGCTCATCCGCAGCAGCTCGGATCTCGTGATGCTGCACCGCTACTGGCTCAACGTCTCGCAGGTCTGCCGCGTCAATGCCCTGCGCGAGCACCATCACCTGCTCACCACGGTCGGCCACGAAGAGCCGCACGAGCTCGTGCTCGGCGTCCTCTGGCCCGTCATCACCGGCACGCCCGTGCACCTCATTGATGAGCCCGACGAAGTGATCGGGCCCGAGATCTCGCAGATTGTCGGCAGCTCGCATATGCGGCGCCTGCTGCTCACGAGCATCCCGCCGCGCCAGATACCCTTCTACGACTTCAGCAACGGGCCGGACATCTCGACGCCCAACATGCGCTGGCGCCCGGGCTACGCGAGCCTCACGAGCATCATCATCTCGATGAGCATGCGCCACAGCGTCATGAAACTGCGCGACGGCACGATTCAACTCGGCTCGCGCCCGCGCACCCGCGGTCTGCTCCTGCCGGGCTTTGAAGTATCCGAAGGCCGAGAATCCGGGGACGGCATCACCATCACCGGCCCCTCGCTCGCCTCGCCCTTCTCGTTGCCCAACCGCATCTATCTGGATGAGAGCGGCTTCTTGGCTGAGCTCTCGTGACGCGCAGCCCCCTCCCCCGCTCAACGGAGCCGTCCCAGCCGCGGGAGCCGACCATTCCCCGCGCACTCGGCGCAACGCGCACCCGAGACGGCGCAACGCGCACCCGAGACGGCGCAACGCGCACCCGAGACGGCGCAACGCGCGCCCGGGACGGCGAGAGAGGACGGATGGCGCCGAGGACGGGAGTCCGGCAGATGATTCCGTTTTTCGGCTCGGCGCCGCGCTCCAAGCCCTCGCCGAGCTCCCGAACCGTGCCGCTGCCCCGAGCTGCGGGTTAAGCGAAAAAATCATCCGCTTGTCGCGGAAGCGGGATGTGAAAGCGACAAGGCGGCGTCTCGCCGCACCACCCGTCCCGCGCGATCGGTCTCGGCGAGAGGCGCCTCAAAGCAGCAAACGCCGCATGGCGTTTCGGCCGAGGCTCGCCAAGCCCGTCCTCTCTTGAGACGATTTTGAAGGTGGATGTATTCGTCCCCGCCCAGCCGCCGCCAAACGGCAGCGGAACGGGGCTCGGGGCACGGAGTTCAACAAAATGACCGCCTCGCACGCAGGCGAGGCGGTCATTTTGTTGAGAGTGAGAATAGGTTTCAGATTCGAGTCGGAGTCACGGCTCAGGGAACGGCAACCCAAATGAGCGAATCGGCATTGTAGGGCGGGCACTCCATCGGGCCCTCCAAGCAGTTCTCCTTGCGCACCAGATCCTCGAGCTCCTGCTTGTTGGGCTCGGAGAAGTTCGTGCGGAAGAGGTCGAGCGTCTTGCCGGGGAACTTCCAGCTCTTCGAATCTTCGTCGTACTCATCGAGCAGGAGGACGAAACCGAAGGCGCCGCCGGGCACTTCCGAGATCAGAATCTCAATCGGGTACGTGTTGCCTTCCTTCACCTCAAACGGGGTACCGGCCGTCAAGCCGCCCAGTTCCCGGTTCCACTTACCAACACCATCGTAATTGGCGATCACGTAATCGCGGTGGCCCGAGTCCTTGCCCTCTTTGATGGCCTGGTGGTAAGCCTTGCCGTGCTCGGTTTTGAGTGCGCCGCGCGAACCGGCCTTGGTGCCCTGATCCTTGGCGTAGGTGGAGGGAATGCACCATCCGGCCTCGAGCACCTGCTTGTTGTTGAAGCGCACGGCAAGGAGGTCGTCACCCGTGCCGACGAAGCGGAACTTGCCGCTCTTGGGGGCGCGCACCTTGCCGCGGTAGACAACCACCCAAGCGGCGGGCTTCACGCGGTCCTTGCACTGGAAGGCGGCGGGAGCGTACTCAGCCTTGCAGCTGGGCAGGTAGAAGTTCGAGGCGTAGAGCTTCGTCTCGGAGGTGTAATACTGGCGCAGCGATGCTTCGCTCCAGTTGCGCATGAAGTCGTGGAGAGCCTCGTGAATTTTGGGCACGTCCGCATCGGGCACCTGACCGCCGACACCCTGAGGAGGACGAATGCCGGTGGACGCGCCGCTGCGCTTCTGCTTGAGGTCGTAGAAGGTGCCGGTGAGAGCCGAGCCGCCGGACTCGCCGTCACCCAGACCCGAACCGCCGCTGCCGAGGCCGTCACCGATGCCGCCCGAGCCGATGCCCATCGAGATTTCCTCACCGATGCCGAAGTCATCGGGCGAAGCCATGTCGAGATCGACGGCAGCCATTTGCACGGGGCTCGTGGCGCCCACGGCCACCATCACGCTCGGAGCCACGTTGGCCGAAGGCGAGGAGGCCTTAGACGTAAGATCCTGCTGCACCTGACGCTCCGTCGGCGGAGCATCCTTGGTCGGCGGATTGTAAGAGACGAACTCGGCAGCCGTCTCCTTGACGATGAGCACGGCGGTGAAAAAGAGGATAAGCCCGCCGAGCACGATAAGCAGCAAGCTGGCACCGAGCGACGAGAGCCGGTTGCGAAGGGCGTTCTTGCGAAGCTCAGCCTCTGCTTCTTCTGACATCTGGATGTGTAGGGACATATGCGAGAAGTAGTGAGTTTACGGACGTAGTCTACCACGGCGCCGAGCGCTCTGCCAGCAGAAAGTTCTCCGCCAGTGTTACAACTGCGTTACAAGCCCGCCCGCTCCGAAGCCTGCCAAGCTCGAGCCTTCGGAGCGGGGCGGTTAACGCATGTTGCATCCGGGCATCCGGGCATCCCGGCGTCAGGGCACGGCAACCCAGATGAGCGAATCCGAATTGTACGGGGGGCACTGCATCGGGCCGACAAGGCAGCCCTCCTTGCGCACCATTTCCTCAAGCTCTTTCTTGTCGGGCTCGGAGAAGTTCGTGCGGAAGAGGTCGAGTGTCTTGCCGGGGAATCTCCAGCTCTTCGTCTCTTCGTCGTACTCATCGAGCAGCAGCACGAAGCCGAAGGCGCCGCCGGGGCATTCTGCGACCAGAATTTCAATCGGGTAGCTGTTGCCTTCCTTCACCTCGAAAGGCGTGCCTGCCGTCAGACCGCCTAATTGGGAGTTCCAGTCGGCCAGGTTTTCGTAGTGAGCAATCACGTAGTCGCGATGATCGGGATCCTTGCCCTCCTTGATGCGCTGTTGGTATTCGCGACCGTGAGGTGTCTGAGCGCCGCCGCGGGTACCGGCCTTGGTGCCCTCACCCTTTTTATACGTCGAAGGGATACACCAGCCGGCCTCGAGCACCTGCTTGTTGTTGAAGCGCACGGCAATGAAGTCGTCGCCCGTGCCGACGAAGCGGAACTTGCCGCTCTTGGGGGCACGCACCTTGCCGCGATACACGGCCATCCAGGCGGCGGGCTTCACGCGATCCTTGCATTGGAAGGCGGCGGGAGCGTACTCAGCCTTGCAGCGCGGCAGGTAGAAGTTTGAAGCGTAAAGCTTCTGCTCCGAGCGGTAATACTGCGAGAGAGAACTCTCGTTCCAGTTGCGCGTAAAGTCGTGGAGCGCCTCGTGAACCTTGGGCAAATCCGCCTCGGGCACCTGACCGCCGACGCCCTGAGGAGGACGAATGCCGGTGGACGCGCCGCTGCGCTTCTGCTTGAGGTCGTAGAAGGTGCCGGTGAGAGCCGAGCCGCCGGACTCGCCGTCACCCAGACCCGAACCGCCGCTGCCGAGGCCGTCACCGATGCCGCCCGAGCCGATGCCCATCGAGATTTCCTCACCGATGCCGAAGTCATCGGGCGAAGCCATGTCGAGATCGACGGCAGCCATTTGCACGGGGCTCGTGGCGCCCACGGCCACCATCACGCTCGGAGCCACGTTGGCCGAAGGCGAGGAAGCCTTCGAGCTCAAATCCTGCTGCACTTGGCGCTCCGTCGGCGGAGCATCCTTGGTCGGCGGGTTGTAAGAGACGAACTCGGCGGCCGTCTCTTTGACGATGAGCACGGCGGTGAAAAAGAGGATGAGCCCGCCGAGCACGATGAGCAGCAAGCTGGCACCGAGCGACGAGAGACGGTTGCGAAGGGCGCTCTTGCGAAGCTCGGCCTCCGCTTCTTCAGACATCTGAATGTGTAGTGACATAGGCGCGATATACGGTTGGGTTGCAGCTACAGTTTAGCACAAGCGGGCATGGCGTTCCAGCGGAAAATCCGGCATCTGTGTTACAAGAGTGTTACAGCGCACTACGGCCCATCCCTCGCGCTCTGAGCGTCGGGGGTTGCTTTTGGCGGTGAACGTGCTATACTCGGCGCAAACACGAACCGCATTGCCATGTCCAATCGAATTCCCGTACGCAACCCCAATGAGCTGAGCAAAATGCGCAAGGCGGGCGAAGTCTCCGCCCGCATTCTCATGGAGCTCGCCACCATCATCAAACCCGGTATCACGACGAAGGATATCGACAATTATGCCGCTGAGCTCTTCGCTCGCGAAGGCTGCGGCAATGCCTTCCTCGGCTACGCCGGTTATCCCGGTCACCTTTGTATCTCGGTGAACGAGGTGGTCGTGCACGGCATCGGGGGCTCGCGCGTCATCCGCGAGGGGGATATCGTCAGCCTCGACGCCGGGGCCATCGTCGACGGCTGGTACGGCGACAATGCCATGACGGTGGGTGTCGGCCAAGTCAGCGAGGAGGTGCGCCGCCTGCTGGCGGTGACGGAGGAGGCTCTCTTCCGCGGCATCGAGCAGGCCAAACAGGGCAACCCGCTCAGCGAGGTGTGCGGCGCGATTGAGGATTTCGTCAAGCCCTACGGCTTCGGCATTGTGCGCGACTTTGTGGGCCACGGCGTGGGGCGGCACCTGCACGAAGAGCCGCAGATTCCGAACTACCGCCCCAATTACCCCCTGCCCCGACTCAAGCGGGGGATGGTGCTGGCCATCGAACCGATGATCACGATGGGCGGCTTCCGCGTCAAGGTGCTCGAGGATAACTGGACGACGATTACCGCAGACGGTTCATGGTCCGCTCACTTCGAGCATACGGTGGCCGTCGGTTCGCACGGCGGTGAGATTCTCACCGAGCGCCCGCGCATTGCTCTGCCCGAGCAGCTGGGCATCACCCTCTGAGCCTCGGCAAAGTGACTTTGCCCTGCCGCCTGCGCTTGCAGGGGGCAGGGCTTTTTTTCGCTCGCAGGCTTTGCTCAGGGAGCGGTTCGGGGCGCGGCACCTCCGCCGCCCGCATCATCCGCTCCGCCGCCCGCGTCATCCGCTCCGCCGCCCGCGTCATCCGCTCCGCTGCCTGCGTCATCCGCTCCGCTGCCTGCGTCATCCGCTCCGCTGCCCGCATCACTCGCTCCGCCGCCCGCGACCTCCAGCTCGGCGCGGCCCTCGGCCGCCATCATCGCCTGCTGCGTCCCGGTGACGACGATGCGCGACGAGGTGCTGATCGGGCCGGTGACGGAGACCATGCCGCGATATTCCGAGCCGGTCTGCACGGGCACGAGCGAGGCGCGGTTCTGCGCGTCGAGCTGCACCAGCATGGTTTTTCCCTGCAGGCTGACGACGGCGCTGACGGGCACGAGCAGGGCGTCCTTCTGCTCGCTGACGAGCGCCCGCACGGTCACGAACATGCCCGGCCGCAGCATGGCGCCGACGTTGGGCAGAGAGGCATCGAGCATGATGGTGCCGGTGGAGCTGTCCACGGCGTTATCGGCACCGACGATGACGGCGGGCTGCGGCGTGGGCTCGCCCGAGGGCAGCAGCACCTCCACCTTCTGCCCGGGGCTCAGCGGGCCGCCGACTCCGCCTTGGCGCAGCCACTCCTGTTCGCTGACGCTGAAGTAAACGCGCAGCGGGTCGAGCCGGCTGACCGTCACCATGGATCGGCCGTTGGGCGACACGTAGCTGCCGACGTCGGCCTCCGCAAAGCCCATGATGCCGTCTACCGGCGAGCTGAGCGTGCAGTACGCGACGTTCGTTTCAGCCAGAGCCACACCGGCCTCGGCTGCCTGAAGGGCCGCGCGCGCGGCCTTGGCCGTCTGCTGCGCGTTGGTGTA
Source organism: Candidatus Parakkermansia intestinigallinarum (assembly GCF_944389695.1). Taxonomy (NCBI): domain Bacteria; kingdom Pseudomonadati; phylum Verrucomicrobiota; class Verrucomicrobiia; order Verrucomicrobiales; family Akkermansiaceae; genus Candidatus Parakkermansia; species Candidatus Parakkermansia intestinigallinarum. The sequence continues at coordinate 18,242 of NZ_CALXNG010000028.1, read as the reverse complement.
TTGCTGGCGAGAAATGGCTCCGTTGGCCACGAGAGGCGCGTAATAGCCGACATCCTGCTCGGCGGCGACGGCGTCGGCCTGCGCCTGACTCCTCTTCTGCCGCGCCTGCTCCAGGGCCTGCTCGTAGCGCCTCGAGTCGATGCGGTAGAGCAAGTCGCCGCGCTTGACGGATTGTCCGTTGGTGAAGAGGCGCTCCTGAACGTAGCCTTCGACCTGCGGCAGCACCGCCGCCGTTACCTGAGCCTGCAAACGCCCCACCCATTCGCGATACACGGGCAGGTCGCCCCGCACGGGGGAGGCGACGGAAACGACGTAGCGGGGCAGGGCTCGCGGCGCCTCGGATTTCGAGTCGCAGTTTGCCGTCAACAGCCCGGCGAGAATCAGCAGCGCGGCCGCGATTCGGTGCGGCAGGGCGCGGTGCCCGGAGGCGGAGGGTGCGGCGGGCAGTCCCTGCGGCTCGATTCTGACCGGGCAGCGGCGCCATCGCCGCGCGATGCTGTGCCGATCGGGCTCACTCGGAGGGAGGCGCCTCGGTTTCGGGCAGCGGTTCTCGGAGGTCTCTCGGCGGCTCTTGGGTCTCTGTTCCATATCCGCTCTGAGTCGCGAGCCGCCGCATTCGATGAATAATAATCAGAAATTCGGCTCCGCAAGGCTGTTCGCGAGCTCGGGGAAGGCTGTCGCGCAATCGTCTTGCGCCGCCGTGCCGTATCTGCTACAATGCAGCCCGTGACGAGCTTAGGACAGAGCGGTCGGCGCGCAGCGCGCCGACGCGTTGCGCTTGCCCTGCTCTGTGCGCTGACGGCGCTCTGGGGGCTCGGCGGCGGGGCGCTGCGCATTGCGACCGAGGGACCCGGCGTGATGGGGGTGAACAATGCCGTGCCTTGGGGCTGGGACATCGTCCATTTCGTTTTCTGGATCGGCCTCGGCCACGCCGGCACGCTCATATCCGCGATTCTCCTACTCACGAGGCAGCGATGGCGGCTGGCCATTGCCCGCCACGCGGAGCTGATGACGCTCTGCGCCGTCATCACGGCCGCCGTTTTTCCGCTGGTGCACGTCGGCCGCATTCAAATGGTCTGGATGCTCTCGCCCCTGCCCGTCGCCTCGGGCGCTTGGCCCGATCTCTGCTCGCCGCTGGTCTGGGATGCGCTCGCCGTCAGTTCCTATCTCCTGCTCTCTCTGCTCTACTGGCGCATCGGCATCGCGGGCGAGTCCCTGCCCGACGGCCCGAAGCGGGCGGCTTGGGGGCGCTGCTGCGTGCTGCTGGCCGGCATTCTCACGCCGCTGGTCGTCAGTGTGCACTCCATCGTCGGCAGCGATTTTGCCGTAACTCTCCGCTGGAACTCGGCGCTCATTCCGCCCTACTTCGTCTGCGGAGCTCTGCTCAGCGGCATGGCGATGGTGATGCTCATCGCTCTGGCTCGCCGGGCGGATGCGGGGGTACTGAGCCGTCTTGCCCTGCTCACTCTGAGCATGGCCATGGCCATGGGGCTCTTTTACGCCGTCGAGCTCATCGGCCACCCCGAGCTCTTTGATGCGAGCTACGCCGGCATGTTCGTGCTCAACGTGGGCTTGCCCGCTCTGCTGTGGGCTGCACCCCTGCGGCGGCAAAGGCTGTTTTGTGCTGTCGTCAGCCTCGGCGTGCTTGCGGGCATGTGGCTGGAGCGCGTCCACATCGTCGTCGGGCGCTCTCTGGCAGCAACGGCGGGCAGCTACAGCCCCACAGCTACGGATGTCGGCATGCTCATCGGCAGCATCGGGCTCTTTCTCGCCCTCTACCTGAGTCTCTCGGCACGCATGCCGGAGGAAAGGCTCGACCCGCTGGACGCCGCCCCGGCCGCGCGCACGCATCAGGGCACGACGGCTCTGCTGGGCGGCGCGGGGGCGCTGGCTCTCCTGCTGTTCTGGAGCAGCCAAACCCAGTGGAGCGACCTTGCCGGCTCGCTCAAGGGTGTGCCGCAGGGGCCGATCTTTCACCTTCCCGGCATGCTGGTCAGCGCCCTGCTCGGCGCGGGACTGGCCTGTGCGATTCACTTCTTCATCATCCTGCGCCGCCATGAATAAAGACCTTTTCATCTTCAACCTCATCATCGCTCTCGCCGCCATTTTCGGCCTCGGCTACCTCATCTGGCAAGTGGACATCGACGTGTTCGGCCTCATGCCCGATGCCGTGCAAGAGAGGGGCAAGCCCGCGGTCTCCGCCCCGCAGCCTCCGCCGATCGGCAGCGTGCCCTTCGGCGACACCGTGTCCACCGAGAGCGGTTCCGTGCTCTTTGCGCGCCACTGCGCCGTCTGCCACGGGCTCGACGGACACGCCCGCAGCTTCATCGCCGAGCAGCCGGGAATGCCCGGTATCGCCGATCTCAGCAGCCTCAAAGACCGCGACGACGAAAGCCTGTTGCTGTCGCTGCGCGAGGGCAAGGGCGGGGCCATGCCGGCCTTCGGGCAGCGGCTCAGCCCGGCGCAAATCAACGCTGTCTTTGCCCATTGCCGAAGCCTCATCCGCGGCGAAAACTCCGCTGAAAGCCCCCAAGAGCCCCCGACCGCCGAAACAGCAGACGAAACAGCCGCCGAAACGGCAGACGAAAGGGCCGCCGCCCTTCCCGCCGCCCTCTGAGCCTCTTCGTCGTCCTCCCCTTCGCTCGTCGCCCCCTCGTTCCCCTCCTCCGCTCGCCTCTTCTGATTATTATCCAACGCCGCGCCGCTTCGCCGCATCTCACCCCTTATCCGAACATGAAACACCGCCTCTTTCTCTTCATCCTCGTCTTTGTGCTCATCCTGGTCAACGCTCTGCTGACCAAGACCATGGATGCCAACCCCTTCGGCCCCGATGCCGCCTTTCTGGGCATCGTCCCTTGGTGGGAGCTTCAGATACCTCTCGGGCTCAGTCTCTTCGCTGCGGCAAGCTTCATGGCGGCTCTCGGCATCGGGGCCATCTTCTGGCTCGCGCTGCTGCCGCTCTGCGGCGCCCGCCGGATTCCGGAGTCCGGTCTGCTCAACCTCGCCCGCTGCAGTGCCTGGTGCGCGTGGCCGCTCGGGGCATGCTGCATCACCAGTCTCGCCGCTTTCTGTTTTCCTTGGCTGCAGCGACCGGACGTCTTCGCCTCGCTCGACGGGCGCAGTTTCCTGATGCTGCAAATGGGCGTGGGACTCATCCTCATGCTGATGCTTCCGGCGCTGCTTGAGCGGCGCTCAGCCGGCCCTAGCCTGCGACTTGCCGCCGTCTTTCTCATAGCCGCGCTCGCGCTGAGCTGCGGCCTGCTCTGGTGGTGGGGGCAGGCTCTGCCCTTCCTCGTCATCGCGATGGCGGGCTCGCTGGCGCTCATTCTTCTGCTGCCGCAACCCGACGGCACGCGCAGCCGCCTTGCCGCGCTGCTGGCGCTTTCGACCGCCCTCTGCGTCTATGTCATCGGTTTCGGCAGCATGATGCCGGGCTACGCGCCTCTCGAGGCGGCACCCGCCTTCGGGCAGCATCAAAATGCCGTCGGGGCGGGCATTCTCATCGCGCTCATCCCCCTGTTGCTCACCCGCAACAAGCAGACCATCGCGCTGACGGTTCTGCTGGCGGCCGTCTTCATCGGCTTCTTCATGCTGCTGCCCACGGCTGACGCGAACCTTGCCCCCATGAGCGAGCAGAGTGCAGCCATCCGCTTCTGCGCCGGCATAGCCGCCGGGCTCACCATCGCCCTGTCCCTCTCGCCGACGCTGCGCAACAGTCTCATCGGGCTGCGAGTCTGCGCCCTGCTCACCCTCGCGAGCGGCATCGTCTACACCTGGGTCACGCTCTATACGCCCATCGCCGCGGCCGCCGGCATGGATGAAGGCGGGCACCGCATCGGCGTCGGCTGCTACCTCTGCGCCCTGCTTCTCATGCTCGCCCTCGGGCTGACCTACCGCCTGCTCCGCGTTCCCCGCGCCTCGGGGGACGATTCCGGGGACGACGGGAGGAGCAAGGGACACCGGGGGAGCAACGCCGCCGGAGGCAAGGGCGGAGCCGACGCCGATGAGGGCGAGGCCGGCCGCAGCGACGAGGGCAAGGAGCGCTGATTTTCCCGCTGCATCGTCGGCGGCAGCCGCGGGTTTCATGCCCGCCGCGAGGGGGCGTCCGTCGGTGCGACGGCATCGCTGAGCGCGAAAAAAATGTCTGCGATGCCCTTCCGGCCGCAATCTTGGGTTGCAATCGCGGAGCGAATGCGCTAGTATACACTTCGTATCCATTTCAGAACCTATGGCAGCTCCGCGACTTAACACAGCTTCTCCCAATCCCTCACCGCGCCGCACCCTCCTCAACTCGGGCACCGTTCCCACGCGCCGCGTCCTCCTGAAGAGCGGCGACGGAAGTATCATTCACCCCAAGACAGCTCCCTCGCCCGAAGCGGCCTCGCCGCAGGCCGAGGCCGCAGCGCCGGCACCCGAGGCCGAGTTCGACCCCGCTCTTTCTGCGGACCAGGGCGCCCCCGCCTCTCCCAGCCCCGAAGAGATCGCCGAGTACGAGCGCCAGCTGGCGGAGTACAACCGCCAAATGGAGGAGTACAACCGCCAAATGGCCGAGTACGAAGCGCAGCAGACCGCTCAGCAAGAGGAAGCCGCCCGCCGGGCTGCTGAAGAAGAGGCAGCCCGCAAGGCCGCCGAGGAAGAGGCCGCTCGCAAAGCTGCCGAGGAAGAGGCAGCGGCGCAAAAGGCCAGAGAAGAGCTCTTCAACGCACGCCGCGAGGCGGAGTTGGCGCAGGCGAAGGCCGCCGCTGCTGCCGCTGCCGCCGCTGCTGCCGAGGCCGCAGCCAGAGCGCAGGAGGCCGAGCTCAAGGCGAAGGCTCTCGCCGTTCAGGTTCCCGACGGCCCCGTCATCAAGCCTGTCCCCACCCACGATCCTGCGGCTCCGCTGTCCAGAGGCGGAAGCGCGGCGCTCCGCCCCGCCGGTCTCGCCAAACCCGCTCCCGCAGCTCTGCCCAAGTCTTCCGTCTCGACGCTCCGCCCCGCCGGCATGGCGAAACCGGCTCCTACGGCTCTTCCCAAATCGTCCGTCAGCACGCTCAAGCCTTCGGGCATGAGCAAACCGGCCCCCGCCGCGCTGCCCAAGACCTCGATTTCAACCCTCAAGCCCGCTGCCGCACAACCTGCGGCCGAAGCGGCTCCGAGCCCCGCGGCCGCGGCTCCCAAGCCGGCGGCGCTCAAACCCTCGACGCTCCGCCCCGCCGCTGCGCCTTCGGCAGCCGCCGCAGCACACGCCGCTGCACCCGCTGCACCCGCTGCACCCGCAGCCACCGCTGCGCCGAAACCTGCCGGACCGGCTCTCCGCCCCGCTGCGGCTCGCCCGGCCGCCGCAGCGTTGAAACCCGCAGCAGCCCGCCCGGCCACCACGGCTTTGAAGCCGACAGCGGCCCGCCTCTCCCAACCGAACGCCGCCAAGACAGCCGCCCCTGCCCCCGCTGCTGAAGCCCCGCAAGCGGCCGAGCCCGGCGAGCCGATCTCCGACGAACAGCCCGACGTCTCCGTCGAAATTCCCGGCGGTGAGCTGCCGCCCGAACTGACCGAAGAGCAGCTCGATGCCCGCGACGCCTACCTGACCATGCTGCAGCAGCAGGCCGAAGCCAAGCCCCTGCACAAGCGCCCGGTCTTTTACGTCTGCCTCGGCATCCTCGCCGTTGTCGGCATCGGCTGCACGGCCTACGTGATGACCGTCAACAAGAATACCCGCCTCACCAAGGAGATGCGAGGGCGCGCGGAGACCCTCAAAAAGCTCTCGCTGCGCGCCGAGCACAACGTGCACGAAGGCAAGAAGGCCGACATCAAGTGCTCGTTCGACGATGCAGAGTTCATGCTCGGCTTGATCATCGATCCGCATCAGCCGGCCCCCAACGGCGACCCGCTCCTCGGCAACAGGCCGGTTGACGGCGCCATGGCCTTCAGCCCGCTGCTGGCCTACGCCGCCGCCCGCGACAGCAAGATTGAAAAACTCGTTTTCGACGGTCTGCGCGAGCACTGCCAAAGCATCGACGAGCGTCTCTTTGAGAAATTGATCGGCGACATTGCAACGGCGACCACCGGTGCCGGCAACAGCAAAATCAACGACAAGCTGCGTCTGGTGGCCAAGGCCATCTCCGACAGCAAGGGCTGGAAGGACAAGAGCGCCAAGAACACGAAACTCGCGCGTGTCTGGAACGCCATGGTGCTGCGTCTCACGGTCAAGGATCTCGATGAAATCATCTCTCAGCTCTCGAGCAAAGAGCTCGACCCGACGCTCGCCGAAACGCTTGTCAACTGTCTGGACACCGTCCTCTCCAAGATTGAAGATCCCGACGAGCAGTCCAAGGTGGCCGACCGTGTCTTTGAGTCGGTCAACGAGGAGTACCGAACCAACCGCATGTTGATTCGCTCTCTGGCGCGCTGCCGCTCGCAGAAGGCTCTTGAGCACTTCAAGGGCATGATGGGCGACAAGAACAACTGGTCGAAGCTCATGCCCTTCTTCGCCTACTGGGGCGATGACTCGCAGCTCGCCTACATCGGCGAATTGCGCTCGCAAACGGGCGGCGAGAGGCGCTATGAGATCTTGCTCGATCAGGCCATGGGCTCCGTCTTCGGTCAAAACCGCGATCGCAGCTCCGAGGAGGCTATGAATCTGCTCAAGGCCTGCTTCGGCAACCCCTTCCCCGACACTTCCGACGCCATGACGATCATCGAGCAGGTCGACGGTGTGGACGCCTTCAAGGAGGGCACCCCCGAGCGCGCTGCGGCCGATAAGCGCTATCAGGAAATCAAGCGCGATCGCGAGACCAAGATTCGCGTCATCAACACGCTCTCGGGTCTCTACGACCGCCCGTGGGTGCTCGAGATTCTCGATCGGTATGAGAAAGACGGCGACCGAGACATCTCCATTCGCGGCAAACAGGCCAAGGAGAAAGTCAAACAGAACCGCGAAAACGCCGAGGCGAACGAAGCCCGCCGCAAAGCCAAATACGGCGCCTGAGTCCGGCGAAGGACAGATCCTCCGGCATCCCCCGCAAAGCCACTCTCGCTCTGCGGGGGATGTTTTATCTTCGGTTTCGGCCGTCGTCCGAGCCTCGTCAAGGGCCTTTTCTTTCGGAAAAATGTTGTTTTTTGCTGATGTGTGTCATTTTACGCTTGCCTTTCGCGGCAGATTCATGTATACTGCCTGCGGCTTTAAGCCAATCGAGCTGTAGCGCAGGCTGGTAGCGCGCTTCGTTCGGGACGAAGAGGTCGCAGGTTCGAATCCTGTCAGCTCGATTTTCACCGGAGACGGGTGCAGTGGTGCCCGCAATCAGACGGCAGGTTCGATCCGTTCTTTAACCGTCATCGCCTGGAGACCGACGGCAGCCCGGAGACCGTTTCCGGCGAGGAGCTCGCGATACTCCGCCGCCTGCGTGTAACAAGTTCGAGCGCCTCTTCTCTTTTCATCTACAAAACCCCACCGGAACAGCATGTCAGGTCATAATAAATGGTCCAAGATCAAGTTCACGAAGGCAGCAGCCGACGCGAAGAAGGGCAAGATTTTCGCCCGCTACTCTCATGAAATCACTCTGGCCGCCAAGAGCGGCGGCGGTGACATCGACACCAACCCCCGGCTTCGCGCTGCTATTGAAGGTGCCAAGGCCGCCTCGATGCCCAAGGACAACATCGACCGCGCCATCAAGAAGGGCACGGGCGAGCTCTCCGGGGCTTCCATCCAAGAGATGACCTACGAGGGCTACGGTCCTGCCGGCACGGCCTTGATCGTCGAAGTGGCGACGGACAATACGAACCGCTGCTCGTCGGAGCTTCGCACCATTTTCTCGCGCAACGGCGGCAACATGGGCACCCCCGGCTCGGTCGCCTATCAATTTGACCGCAAGGGCCAAGTGAGCATCGTTGATGAGACGCTCGACGAGGATGCCGTCATGGAGCTCGCGATGGACTGCGGCGCCGATGAATACACGCCCGGTGAAAACGACGGCGAGTGGAATTTCATCTGCGGGCCGACCGATCTGCAAGCGGTGAGCGAGGCGCTGAGTGCCGCCGGCAAAAACGTGACGGGCATGAAGCTCATCTCCGTGGCTCAAAACCCGACGATGATCGAAGACGTCGAGACGGCTCACAAGGTCATGCGGCTCTACGAGTTGCTCGACGATTACGATGACACGATGAACGTGTTCACCAACTTTGAGATTGCCGAGTCCGTTCTCGAGCAGCTCTGATTCTCCTTTTGTTACCCGCCGGAGCGGGGCGGCAGATTGAGCTGCCCCGCTCCCGGGCTTTTTTCAGCCCGTTGATTTCTCTTTTTTCCCTTGCCATGAGCGCATCGGATTCCCCCTCTACCGAACAGCAGGACGCACTGCGCCCAACGCGCCGCCGCTCCCGCCGCCATGCGCCGAACGGCGAGCGACAGCTCGCCGCACTCGGTCGCCGCGAGCAGCAGAGCAACCGCCAGCAGCAGAAGGTCCGGCAGGAAAATGTGACGCGATTTGCCGCTCGCAAAAATCGCGGCTCTTGGAATAACCAGCGCAAGGCAGCCGAGCCTGCTGCCGGGCAGAAGGCCTACGTGCCTGTCGGTGAGCCGCAGCCGATCACGGGGCTGCTTGAGATCACGCAAAAGGGCTTTGGTTTTATCCGCGTGCCGGAAAACAATTGGGCTCCGTCCGATGACGCCATCTACGTTTCTCCCGAGATGATTCGCAAGTACGCGCTGCGGCCCTTCGTTCAGCTCAAGGGCATGGCGCAGCGCTACGAGCGCGGCCACCAGTTGCTGAGCATCAGCGAAGTCAACGGACAAAGCCCGGAGGAGGCCGCCGCGGCTCCTCATTTTGAGGATCTCAAGGCCGTCAACCCCACGCATCGCCTCGCATTTGAGACGGAGCGCAACCGCTTCACGACGCGCACGCTCGATCTGGTGGCTCCGGTGGCTCGGGGGCAGCGCGGGCTCATTGTCGCGCCGCCGCGAACGGGCAAGACGACGCTTTTGATGCATATCGCCGAGGGTGCTCTTGAGAATTACGGTGACGATCTGCACCTGATGATTCTGCTGGTGGACGAGCGCCCCGAGGAGGTCACGGAGTTCAAGCGAGCTCTGCCGGGAGCGGAGATCTACGCCTCGAGCAACGACAGCGGCGTGCGCGAGCACTGCCGCATGGCCGAGCTCTGCATCGAACGCGCGAAACGCCTCGTCGAAAGCGGCCGGCACGTTCTCATTCTGATGGACTCCATCACCCGCCTCGCCCGCGCCTACAACAATGCCGAGCGCGGCAGCGGCCGCACCATGAGCGGCGGCATCGACGCCCGCGCGCTCGAAATGCCGCGCCGCCTTTTCGCTGCGGCTCGCAACACGCGCAACGCCGGTTCGCTGACCATTCTGGCCACGGCCCTCATTGAGACCAACAGCCGGATGGACAGCCTGATCTTCCAGGAGTTCAAGGGCACCGGCAATATGGAGCTCGTTCTCAACCGACGCATCGCCGAGCTCTACATTTACCCCGCTGTCGACATTCTCAAGAGCGGGACTCGCCGCGAAGAGCTCATTTTGCCCGAGCTGATGCTCGAAAAAATCCGCCTCATTCGCCGCGGCCTCGCCAATCACAAGCCGGAGGACGCGATGGAGCGCCTGCTCTTTTTTATGCGCCAGAGCCGCAACAACGCCCAGATGCTGCTCGGGCTCAAGGTGCGCGGCTGAGGATTTCGCGCTGCTGAAGCAGCGAGCCGAGGGGCTGCCGCGGGGCTCAGGGCTGCGCGGCCCGAGAGCCGAGGCTGAGCGACGTTTGTTTCGCGCGCGGCTGCGGGGCTTTTTCTCCGCCGGCGGCGCGTCCCTTGCGGCGGCTCAGGTGAACTGGCTGTTGTAGAGCTCGGCGTAGGCTCCGCCGGCGCGCAGCAGTTCATCGTGTGTTCCCTGCTCGATGATATCGCCGTCCCGCATCATCAAAATGAGATCGGCGTCAACAATGGTCGAGAGTCGGTGGGCAATGACGAAACTCGTGCGTCCTTTCATCAGGCGGCGCATCGCGCGCGAGATTTCAAGCTCCGTGCGCGTATCGACGCTCGACGTCGCCTCGTCCAAAATCAACAGCGCCGGATCGCAGAGAAACACACGCGCAATCGTCAGCAACTGCCGCTGCCCCACGGACAGCAGCTCCCCGTCATTGCACAGGCGCGTCTCATAGCCCTGCGGCATCGTATGCACGTAAAAATCGACCCGAGCCGCGCGCGCGGCAGCCGCAATCTGCTCTCGCGTTGCATCGGGGCGGCCGTAGGCAATATTCTCCGCTATCGTGCCGTCAAACAGCCACGTGTCCTGCAACACCATGCCGAACTGCTCGCGCAGGCGGCGGCGGGACATCGACGTCGTCGGCACCCCGTCGAGCAGAATGCAGCCGCCGTCAAGCTCGTAAAAGCGCATCAGCAAATTGATCAGCGTCGTTTTGCCCGCCCCCGTCGATCCCACCACCGCCACCTTTTGCCCGGGCTTCACCGAGAAGTTGATATCGCGCATCAGCAATGACCCCGGCGTATAGCCGAAGCGCACCCCGCAAAAGCGCACCTCGCCCCGCGCGCGCGGCAGCGAGGCAGCCCCCGCCGCCGGAGTCTGCGCATCGGGGCTCATCTCCTCTTCATCCAGCAGCGCATACACGCGCTCCAGCGAGGCGAGCGACGACTGCATCGCATTGAGCATGTACGAAAGCTCCGTCAGCGGCTCGCCCGCTTGGTGCACGAACTGGAAAAACGCCTGAAAGGCCCCCACGCTCAGGCGCCCGTGCAGCATAAGCACGCAACCGCCCACGGCAATGCCGATCTGCCCGGCGCGGTTGATGAAGCGCACGGCCGGGTTAATCGCAAAGACCAGAAAATCGGCCCTCTGAGCAGCCTCGGCCAGACTCCGCGTCGCGCGGTGCATCTCGGCCGAGCTCTCCGCCTCGCGGTTGAACGCCCGAATCACGCGCCGCCCGGTGTAAAACTCCTCGGCCAGCGACGTCACCCGGCTCACGCACTCCTGCCGCCGCAGCGCCGAGCGCAGCGTTCGCGCCGCCACCACGCGCGTCGCCAACAGCGACAAGCCCATAAAAAACACAAACACCAAGGTCAGCCAAGGGCTCAGCCGGAGCATCATCGCCAGCGACCCCGCGATCAGCCCGAGAGAGGTCATCAGCTTCAGAGCCCCCGTCTGAAAAGCCTCCGCCATCTTATCCAAGTCATTCGTCACGCGGCTGAGCACCTCGCCCGGCTGCCGGCGGTCGTAAAAAGCCAGCGGCAGGCGCTGAAGCTTGCGGGCAATCTCACCGCGCAGGCGAAAACTCAGGCGCTCCGCAAAACTCGCCATCAAAAAGGACTGCACAAAATAAAACAGTCCGGCCGCGACATACAAGCCCAACAGCAGGCAGAGCTCACGCCCGCCCGAATCCCAGCTCACCGTCCAGCTTTCTCCCGCGGCGCGCGCCTCCTTGATCTGCCCCCACATCAGATCCACCACCGTCGCGCTGTACATCGGCGCCGCAATCGCAAAAAACGTGTAACAGACAACCGACAGCAGCACCAGCCACAGGCGCAGCCGCTGATTGCTCACCGAGGCGCGCAGGCGTCGCAGAGTGCGCCGCAGGTCGGCCGGGCGGTCCAGCCCGTAATCATCGCCGCGCTCCTCCGTCGCCGCCTCTTCCTGATAAGCCTCAGCCATGCGAACAATCCTCCTCTCTTCGCATCTGCGAGCGGGCTATCTCGCGATACACCGCGCAGCTCTCCATCAGCTCCGCGTGGCGGCCGCAGCCCACCATCCGGCCATCCTCCAGCACCACAATCCGATCAGCGTGAGCAATCGAACTGATACGCTGGGCAATCACCAACACCGCCGCGTCGCGCAAGCCCTCGCGCAGCGCTCGGCGCAGCGCGGCATCCGTGCGCACATCCAAGGCCGAAAAACTATCGTCGAACAAAAACAAATCCGCCGGTTTCATCAGCGCCCGAGCAATCGCCAGACGCTGCCGCTGACCGCCGGAAAAATTCGTACCGCCCTGCGCCACGCGCGCGTCAAGCCCCTCCGGCAGCTCCTCGACAAACTGGGCCTGAGCCATCCGCAGCGCCTCCCGCATCCGCTGCGGCGACGCCCCCGGCAAACCGTAGCTCAGATTCTCGGCAATCGTGCCGGAAAACAGCCAAGAGCGCTGCGGCACGCAAGCCACGCGCGCCCGCAAATCGGCCTGCCGCAGGCGGCGCACATCCGTCCCGAACAACTCGACGGCTCCCGACGTCACGTCCAGAAAGCGCAGCATCAGTTTCGCAATCGTCGACTTGCCGCATCCCGTGCTGCCGATGATCGCCGTCGTCTCCCCCCGGCGGCAGCTGAAATCAATATCGTGCAGCGTATCCTCCTCCGCATCGGGGTAGCGGAAACACACCGAGCGAAAGCGCATCACCGGCAAAGCCTCCCCCGACAGCCGCGCGGCGCCCGACACGCCCGACACGCCCGACACGCCCGACACGCCCGACGCAGACGGCGCAGACGACGCGGCCGACAAAGGCAGCGCAGGGCACATCGGCGCCCCCGGCGCGTCCTCCCCATCCTGAATCGAAGGCTCATACTCCAACACCCCGCGAATGCGCCTCAAGCACACCCCCGCGCGGGGCATCATCACCATCACCATCTGCGCCATCATCAGGAAAAACAGCACCAGCACCGCATACTGACTCACCGCCGCCAGATCGCCCATCTCCATCGCTCCGGCACCCGTCCGCACCCCGCAGACGTAAAGAATCACCACCAGCATCACGTTGACCAACAGCAGCGCCGTACTCTCCATCCCGGCGAAAAGGCGATTGGCCTTCACCGCGACCCCTCGGTAATCGCGAAAAACCGTCTCCATGCGCTGCACCTCGTGCTCCTCCTTGTTGAACGCGCGGATCACGCGTACCCCGGTCACCACCTCGCGCACCACCGTGTTCATGCGGTCGAGAAAAAGCTGCAACTTCACGAAGCAGGGAGCCGCGAGCCGCAGCACCACCACCATCAGCGGCAGCAAGACCAGCGTCACCCCCAGCATCAGCCAGCCCATCGTCGCATCCAAATAAAAAGACAAGCCGATTCCCAGCAGGCAAACCACCGGCACCGGCAGCACCATCAGCGCCAGCATCACGAGCGCCTGCTGCACCACGTTCACATCGCTGAGCGTGCGCGTCACCATCGAGCCCGTGCCGAAGTGCTCCATATCCGCCTCCGAAAAACGCAGCACGTGGTCATAGAGGCGATTCCGCAGATAACGCCCCAGCTCGGCCGCCAAGCGCGCCGTCAGATAACTGCCGGCCAGAGCCCCCAGCCCCGCCAGCAGCGATGCGGCCGCCATCAGACAGCCCCCGCGCACAATCACCGCCGGCTCCGTCCCCTCCAAGCCGCGATTGATCAACTCCGCCGTCATCGTCGGAATCATCAACCCCGAGCCCACCTCCAGCAGCATCAGCAGAACCAGCAGCACCAACATCAGGCGCCGACGGCGCAAAAAATCAGCCAGCAAACTCATCTTTCGCCTCCTCCCGACAAGGGCGCAACGCCGCCTCCATCGCCTGTGGCAGGCGGCGGGAAAGCGCCACGTAAAGCTCCAACTCCTCCGCAGACAACTGCTCGAGAATTTCCGCCTCCGCCCGCAAAAACGCATCCACCCTTCCCCGGCAAAACTCCAGCCCCTCGGGCGTCAGAAACAAAGCCTTGCCGCGCCCGCCGCCGGACGCCGCCTCCAAGCGCAAATAACCCAGATTCAGCAAATGCTTCACCGCCGAGTTCACGCTCTGCGGCGCCACATGCCACAGGGCCGCTATCCGGTGCTGCATCTGTCCCTCGCCGTATGCCCGGAGGGTGTACAACACCAAAAACGCCGTGTCGGACACCCCGCACCGCGCCGCAAACTCGCTGCACAGGTGATTCCGGTGGTGAAAGTCCTCATCCAGCGCCAGCCAAGCCTCTCTGATCGACATCGCCATCGCTCTTCAATCCGAATTCGGATTTCAAGCTAGCATACTCCGCTCCCCGCATCAAGGCTAAAATCCGAATTCGGATAAAAAACTTTTGGCCCACCTCCCTTTTCTCCGGCACCGCCCTTTTCCCCTGCACCGCAGGTCGGTGTGGGGTTGCATCCTCCTCCGAGCAGCAGCCTCCTCCGCGCAGCAGTCCCCTCCGCGCAGCGCCGGCACACCGCAGCTCTCGTTCAGCAGCGCAGGTTCGGCGGCAGCGCCCCGTCACCTCTCGTCGAGAATCCGCAACATCTCATCCATCTGCGTGCAACGGCGCAGCGCATACTCCTGCTCCGGCGAAAAGTCATCATAGCAGAAGGCCAGATACTTCTTCATCCGATTGCAGTGCGCCGCCGGCGAACGCCGCGGCGGCAGCACGCGTTCCGTCTCCTCCGCCAGCACGTGATAATACTGCCGCAACTCCTCGGGCGAGGGCGCCGGAGCCCCGCGCAGCATGCGAAACAGAAAGGGATTTCGCACTGCCCCGCGACCGATTGCCAGCCCCGCCGGGCAAAGCTCCGCCAACCAGCGCTGCGCCTGCGGCAGCGTCCGCACATCGCCGTTGCCGAACACCGGGCAGCGCAGCGAACGCACCGCCAAGGCCAGCGCCGCCTCATCGGGCACGCCGCCGTAGAGCTGGCGCCGCGTCCGCGCGTGCACCATCACAAAATCGGGCTGCGCCTCATCCAGCAACTCCAGCAAACGCGGAAACTCCGCGCGCGCATCCTCCCAGCCCAAGCGGCACTTCACGCTGAAGGCCCCGGGCGGCAACAGATCGCGCAGCGCCAGCAAAATCGCGCGGAAGCGTTCGGGGCGGCGCAGCAAAGCCGCCCCCGCCCCGTGGCGATTCACCAGAGGCGACGGGCAGCCCGCATTCAAATTCACCCCGGCCACAGGCAAGCGCATCAGCTCCCGGGCATCGCGCACCAGCGGCTCAACCTCACTACCGGCGAGCTGTGCCACCACCGGCACCCCCGTCTCATTCTGCTCGATGCAGCGCAAATTCGCCTCCGCCATCGCGCAAGTCGACGCCGTACTGCGAAAATACGGCGTCATGAAACAATCCGGCAGCGACCCCACGCGAGCGAGCGTACGCATCATCGCCACATCCGTCACATCCTGCATCGGAGCCAGAAACAAGCGCATTTCCCATGCTAACACGAAGCACAGCGCAGCGCAAGCCCCGACTCGCTCCGCACGCGCGCGCGAATCTTTCGCCGTCATGACGCGGAAAAAGCCTTGACAACCCTCAAGACTCGGTGATAACATGCCTCGGCACCTTGTCGGCTGCGATAACATTTCTCAAAATATGAAACGAAACCTGACACTGCTGCTGGCTCCCGCCATCTGTCTGCTGACCTCCTGCAGCCAGGACATCAACACCCTTGCCAACAACGTCGAGCCCTACGCCTTCGGCCGCAACACCCTTGTTCGCCCCATCGACCAGAGCGTCAGCGACGGCAGCTGGGACATGCCGTCCGGACTCACCGGCCCCAAACTCATCGTCATCGACACCGGCCTGCAACAGGCCAAGTTCTACGTCGGCAACCGCTTGGTCGGCTGGTCGACCATTTCATCGGGCAAGGCCGGGCACGGCACCCCGAAGGGCACCTTCAAAATTCAATCCAAAGACATCGACCACCGCTCCTCGACCTACGGCAGCATCGTCGATGCCTACGGCAACACCCTTGTCGAAAACTGGTCGCGCGGCATGAGCATCCCGCGGGGCGGCATCTACAAGGGTGCGGAAATGAACTTCGGCATGCAGATCGTCGGCGGCATCTGGATGCACGAGGGCTTCGTCACCTCAGCACCTGAGAGCCACGGCTGCATTCGCCTGCCGCGGCGCATGGCGCAGATTTTTTACGAGAACACCCCTGTCGGCACCCCCGTCATCATCAAATAAGCTCCTTTCGCCATGAAGACGCACTCTCTTCTGCCGACCCTCTGCCTCGGCCTAGCCGCCCTGCTCGGGCTGAGCTCGTGCAGCAGCGTTCAGGAAAACAAACCGGCTCCCCCGCAGGACAAGTACCAGCGCTTCGTCCATGACCGCCTGAAATACCCCAAAACCATGGAGTATTACGAGAACTCCGAGCTGCTCAAAAAAGCCACGGCCCAGAGCCCCATCTACATCTGCCTCGACCAGCAGCGCGGGCGCCTCTACGTCGACGGGCAGGTAGCCGCCGACTGGCCCGTATCAACGGGAGTTGAAGGACACCTGACCCCCACCGGAAAATACAAGGTTCGCTTCAAGCAGGAAAGCTACCGCTCCGGCCGCTACGGCAAGATCTACGATCAGGAGGGCAAGATCGTCAACGGCAATGCGGACATCCTCAACGACGAAGTTCCCGAAGGCGGTAAGTTCGTCGGCTCGTCCATGCCCTACTGGCAGCGACTCACGGCCGACGGCGTCGGCATGCACACCGGGCGCGTCGTCGCCGGCAAGCGGCTTTCGCACGGCTGCATCCGCACGCCGAACTACATGGCCAGAAAGCTCTACGGCATCACCAAGACCGGCGTCACCTCCGTCAGCATCACCCAAGCGCCCGAAGCGATCTACCCGGCGCACCAACAGCTGGCGGACAATGCCAAGCGCAAAGCCGAAGCCGAGGCCGCCGAAGCCCGGCGCAAAGCCGAGAAGAAGACCGACACCGGCAGCTCGGCCGGAGCCACCGTCAGCCGCCGGAGCTGACCCTGCAGCCCCCTCCCCACCCCTTATCGGCCGAGGTCCGCGCGCATCAGCGCACGGCCCTCGGCCGCATCAGACCCGACCGCATCAGACCAAACTCCATCCGCCCCGGCAGCCAAGCTCCCCCTCACCGCCATGTCCCTCTCTCTCCGCCACAACAACTCCGGCGACACCGCCCCCGGCATCATCATCATCGACCGCTACAGCGGCCGGCAACAGCAGGAGCAAGTCGTCAGCGAACGCACCCTGCGTTGGATCTACGGCACCAAACTCGGCGAACTGAGCCTCCATGCCCTCTTCAAGCGAGCCATCCTCTCGCGCCTCATCGGCTACGTCAAAGACAGCCCGCTGAGCACCCGCAGCCTGCCGGACTTCGTCCGAACATACAACATCAACCTCGACGAAGTCGAACTCCCCCTGCACGCCTACGAGAGCTTCAACGCCTTCTTCACCCGCCGCCTCAAGCCCGGCGCGCGCCCCGTCTGCCCCGACCCGCAGCTCGCCCTCCCGGCCGACGGAAGACACAGCGCGTGGCAAGACGCCTCCGACCTGCAAGGCGGCTACATCAAAGGCCAGCGCTTCGACCTGCCCGCCCTGCTGGACGACGCCGAGCTGGCCGAGCGCTACCGCCGCGGCGGCATGCTCATCTCCCGCCTGGCCCCCGTCGACTACCACCGCTTCCACTTCGTCGCCGCCGGGCTTCCCGAAGCCCCCGTCTACCTGCCGGGCCCGCTCGCCAGCGTCTCCCCCTACTGCCTGCGGCAGCAGCTCGCTTGGCTGTGGACGAACAAGCGCGAGATGACCCTCCTGCACACCGAAACGCTCGGCACCGTCATCAGCATCGCCGTCGGCGCCACCGGCGTCGGCGCCATCCGCCAAACCTACCATCCCGACCGCCCGGTCCGCAAAGGCGACGAACAGGGCTACTTCGCCTTCGGCGGCTCGACCGTCATCACCCTCTTTGAGCCCGGCCGCATCCGCTTCGACGCCGACCTGCTCGCCAACACCGCGGCCGGCTATGAAACCTATGCCCGCCAGGGCGACTCCCTCGGCACCCCGGCCCACACCTGATCCCCGCCCGACACGCGAGGCGCCGCCCTGCCTGAAGCGCCTCCCTGCCGCAAGCGCAGCGCCGCCTCGCGCCCCCATAAAAAACGCCCTCGGACAATTTTCCGCATTTTTTTACTTGACCGCGAGTCAAAACGTCGCTATAATTCGCGCGTCCCCATTCGGGGTCACCAAAACAGCGCAACGGGGTATTAGCTCAGTTGGTAGAGCGCCTCAATGGCATTGAGGAGGTCAGCGGTTCGAACCCGCTATGCTCCACTCCGCAGAAGAAGCGGTCGGCTCCATGAGAGCCGACCGCTTCCTGCGTATAGACCCGCCGCCTCCGGCCGCGCCGCGTCAGAGAGAACCGAACAAATGAAAAAAGCTGTTTTTTCACTTGTCGACAAGCGCCGACCATGTTATCCTGCCCAAAGGGCAGGGGTGCCTCCTGCCCCCCTGCCCTTTTGGGTCAAGCGCAAAGTGTGTGGAAACCGCATATCAGACCACCGAGTGAGCCACCGCTGCACTCCACGAGCAC
>NZ_CALXNG010000027.1:0-28021 GCF_944389695.1 Candidatus Parakkermansia intestinigallinarum | reverse complement strand
TGCCCCCTGCGTTGTTTTTCTCTTCTTCTCTCTGCTCTGTTGCGGCGTCATTCCACACAATTAGCAGAAGAGCCGGATTGTGCCCGACGACGGCATCGAAGCACGATACGGCAGGAGAAAAGGCAGCACCCGCTTCCTGATACAAGCCATTCATTGAGCGCATAGAGTTGTGTGCCGGCGACGGGATCCGCAATATCTCCTGCCACCTTCGCATCTTTCCGAGGCGGGAAGCCTTCGCCGCGGGAAAGGCTCCGAGAGTGCCGCCCCCACAGCAGCTGGACTCCTCCGCAAGGGCATGGCGCAGTCAGAGGTTCGCATCGAATTCAGGAAGGGGCGGTCGAAGTGCATCTCGGCGGGTGCTTTTTCCGTGCTGATGGCGTCATCAAACAGAGTAGTCATTACGGCGGCTCCTCCGTGCCCGTCTCACCGACCTTCACGCAGCACGTCTGAATCATGTCCCTCGGAGTGAAGCCGCCCTATCGCTAAAGCTCGACCCGACCGCAGGGTCCGAGAGCAGCCCCCTGAGACCGGCCTTCTCCTGAGCCGCACGGATGGACGCCCACTTCTGCAGTGTGAGACCCGCCGCGAAGTCGCGCGGGGCACCTTCTGCAGCAGAGCAATCAGGCAGCCGGGGGGCTTTCATTTTGCCGCGGTTCCGGCAAGTCCCCCGGCGACCAACTCCGGGCTTCCCGATCTGAGTCGGAACCCGCCGAAGCTCAATTGCGCCGAGATTCGGATTTTTTGAAGACGAGGGGGAGGCGAACACGGGATGTGTTTTGATTTGACGCAATACGTCTCTTTCAGATCATCTAAATCCCACCCAAAAAAAATATTGACATCTAACGTATTTCTATGTATAATAACCTTGTAGCTTGTTGTATGACGTTTATTTATGCTTCAACAACGGCAGAATAACACCAAAAACACTTATCATGAGACCATCAATTACAGCACTGACCATTCTCTCTTTGATCGCTTTCTCTCCGAGCGGATACGCTCAGCAAGCAGGCTCCAAAGAGAATCCTCTTTCCGGAACTCAAACGGATCGCATCGTCGCCCCCGACTCAACCGATATCTATGTGAGCGGCGACGTGATTTTCGCAAATATGACCAGCAGCGACTCCGTGGGCGGAGCCGCCATCGGCGTCGGAACAGCCAACAAAAACACCGACCCCATTGTCGTGCGCATCTTGGGTGCGACGGAGGGCAAGCAGGACAATCTGAGTTTCATCAACAACGCCATCGAAAACAAGTGGAATTTGGGCGGAGCCGTGGGTTCCAAGGAGATGACCTACCCTATCACCATTGCATTTGAAAATTTAAATCAGCTCATCTTTGATAACAACCGCATTGAGGGCGGTCTGTATAATCAACCCTGCGGCGGTGGCAGCGTCGGTGCTCAAACCATCGTTTTTAAGGATATTAATACCGTCTCCATATCCGGCATCTATGACGGCGAATCCAAAACCGGCACATCGTTCACAACGGAGGAAATTAACGCCACCTATGGCGGAGCTCTGCGCGGCTACACTCTCATCGTTGACAACGTCGATTCTTTCTCTGTGTGCAATACGCTTACATACGGGAATTCGTCGGGCAATGGTGCCATTTCCATCGGCAAGACATCTCAGGCGGAATCCGTCATTTCCAACTGCGGGCTGATTAATATTTCAAACAACGCCCTGATCTATGACGGAATATTCTCCGATTATACGAGAGGGAGCGCCATTGAAATCGGACGCAACAACCTGAGCATCTACGGAAATGATTTCATACGCATAAATGACAACTACGGAAGTATGCGAGCCACGGTTTTCGTCTATGAAGACAATGACGGATACAGAGGGAGGTTTGACTGTTACCTCAACAAGGGGTTTGAGTTCTCCGGCAATACGGCAGGGGAACATATGGCCGGGATAGAATTGTTTATGGTGGGGTATGAATTCCGCGATGATGCGGGAGCGATTGTACAAGACCGCAGCTCCAACGGTCGCATCATGCTGTCTGCGGACTACGGTGATATGGTATTTCGCAATAACATCGGATGTCTCGAGAATCTTTCGTTCAACTTTGCGACCAGTGTCATTTTTACGGGAAATCTCGGTACCGATCATACAACCGCAGGCGATTTTCGCGCGATGGAGGGTCAATATATTCATTTTTATGATCCCGTGCGGGTGTGGACGACACCGGCAAGTAACGGCCAAGTTGTGAGGATTGACCTAAACAAGGTCCCCGATGCCGCTGACCCCCGAAACACGGAAGTGATCGCCAACTACGAGAAATACATGGGCGAGGTTCCCGAGTTCAAGGGGACGATACGTTTCTCCGGAGAATACTACCGCGGCACAAATTCTCCCTATCTGACACAGGCTGACGGGGAGTCGTCAGACGATTTTGCTTTGCGTCTTCTTTACTCTCGTTGGTCCGATGTCGTAGCCGACACGTATCTCTGGGACGGTGAGTTACTGATTGAGAACGGTGCTGTATACGGGAATGGTGATGATACCATCGACTGCCAGTTTGTGTACAAGAATGGCGATCTGACGCTGAGTGAAGAGGCGCCGAATGCGACGTGGGAGTTTCATGAAGACACATCGCTCATGGTGCAGAAGGGTGCGCTGACTCTAAGGTCTGATGGCATGGCGATTGCCAAAAACATCGTTTTTTCGGGACACGATGCGGTTCTGCGATCGGATGATACGGGGCGCGTCATCGCTGATCGCGTGGATATGAGCAGAGGCCTGAGTGTCGACTTCAATCACGCTCTGCAATACGGTGTCCGCAGTGGGCAGACGGCAGCCGGACTGCCCTCTCAGCTGATCTCCGCACCGCTGACGATCACGGCCAACTTCGTCGACATGGGCTCCGGCTTCGTCCTCGGCGTGCCCGACCACATGACGGAGACGCCCGGTGCTTTTTACAGCGATGATGCTTGGAAATCGGATATGAGTTTTGCGGTCATGGATGTGAGCAAGGTCATCGACAAGACGGGCTTGACGACGGATATCTCCATCGTCTCCGTGGCATCGCTCACGACGCTTCCCGAGACGGGTGGGGTGAGCGCTTCCAACGTCGTTGAATATGAAGGCGGCTACAGCGGGGAGTGGAGTATTCGCTGGGGAGATTCCGATGATGAGGATGAGCGCTACGTTCTGTACGCAGACTGGAAGAGCACCGGTTCTGCAGACGATGGTCCGGCCGAGGTGGATCCGGCGCGAGTCGGCTTTATTACAGAGAACTCCCTTTGGAGCACCCATCGCAATACCCGGCTGCTTGCGGAGTCGGCGCTCTCACAAGTGACGGCTTTCCGCTTTGAGGATCACCGCGCCACGCGCTTCTGGGCCAGCGGTCTGGGCGAGTTTGAGAGTGTTCGGAGCAAGGGCGGCGTCGATGGCTATGATTACAGCGGTGCCGGCTACGCCTTGGGTGCGGATCGCGTGTGGGGAGGTCGCTACTTGGCCGGCATCGGTTTTGGGCAGATGTACGGCACCAACACCTCCCGGAGCTACCCCGACGAGGTGGAGCAGGTCTCCAATATGGTGACGCTTTATGCGGCGGCTACGCAGAAGTTGTCTGACCGGGTCGATGTGACCTACAGCGGCAGCGCGACGTACGGATGGACGGACAATGATTTGTCTTCTTGGCAACGGGCCGGGTACTGTGCGCACGGCCATTGGAATTCCGATGCTCTGCTGCTCAAAGTGAACGCTCAGTGGAATCGCCGGCTGAATGAGCGCGCGATGCTGGGCTTGGCTCTTGGATTGGAGTACGGGTATGCCGGTCGCGAGGCTTTTTCCGAGTCAGGGGCTGAGGGGCGTCATTTCGATGACAGTTCGCTGGCGATGCTCTCCATGCCCGTAAGAGCTTCGTGGTCGTACGAGGCTGATGGGGGGAACACTCCTTGGCTCCATGCGCTGAGCATCTCGTATATTCCGGATCTGTACCGCGAGGATCCGCGCTCCACGGCCCGCGACGCGACGGGATGGTGGGATGTCCGAGGGGCTTCTCCGGGGCGGCACGCTTTTAAGTTCTCCTATGACACGCAGTGGTTCGCGACGGATTCTTGCATGCTCTACGCCGGCTACAGCTTTGAGTTGCGGGACTCTGCCAACTACCACCACGTTCACGCAGGCGTAAGCTTGGCCTTCTGAGGACGATTCCGCCGTTGTCCATATCGGCAGGGCTCTTGCGGGAGCCCTGCCGTTTTGTTTGACATTGTCTTCGAAAAGGGGTGGCGCACAAGCGGATTCTTCTTGAAGATGGGTTTGTTTTTCAGGGCTTCCAAAGTCATCGAATCAGTCATGACTGGGGATATCGGAGGAACTCGCTCTCGGCGACGGCGTAGCCGTGCCTTGTCTCGGGATGATACGGCTCTTCTGATTTGTCGATGCAGGCTTTCCCCGCCTGCTGCGCGCCGAAGCGCAGCGGGTCTTCATGTCGGCGATGGAGATTTTTATTATTTTTACCCTTGACGAAAGCACCGAGCTTTGGTAGTTTGCTTGCAGCGCCCGTGGTTTGGATGGTTGCTAGAGGCAATTGGAGCCGATGGTTGTACAGACAAACACGGGCTTTGCTTTTGTTCACATAAAGGCGGGAGTGTGTCTCTCCTGCGCTGATGGGCGTTTTTCTTACCGCTGCGTGTATCTGTCGGAGGCGCGTACAGGAGGCTTTTTCCTCCTCGGCTCCCTGCACTCGCTGAGTTCTTGACAGCAGGAGAAGGCGACAGTAAAATAGCGCTATGAAAACCTGCCTCGGTATGCTGCTGATGCTGCCGGCTCTCATCGGGCTGGCCGTCACGGGCGTCTACCATGTGTCCGTCAACTCATCGCTGCACTTTGAGAAGCTGGACTCGCAGGAGGATTACGTCAACAAGCACCGCAGCTACGCTCCGGCCGATCCCACGCAGAAGCCCGCCGCCGCCCCGGCGACTTCGGCGCCGGCTGCCGATGGGGAGTCTTCTTCAACAAACGCTCCGCGATCATGAGTCTTTCTTCTCCCGTCATCGGTTATACACTCGGGGATCAAGCCGGTATCGGCCCCGAGATTATTCAGAAGGCTTTGCCGCTTCTGCCAGCAGGTGCAGAGTACCGCCTCATCGGGAAGCGCATCGCCTGCTCGCCGGGTGAGCCGACGCCGGCGACGGCTCGCGCGGCTTGGGATCATCTTGAGTTGGCGGCAGAGGCGCTGCGCGAGGGGCGTATTGATGCGGTGGTGACAGCACCCGTTTGCAAGGAGGGCTTGCACCGTCAGGGCTTTCCCTTCCCGGGGCAGACGGAGTTTTTCGCCGATCGCCTCGGGGTGACTGATTTTGCGATGTGCCTGACGGGGCAGCGCCTGACGGTGGTACCGGTGACGACGCATGTGGCTCTGGCGGATGTGCCGCGCTTGTTGCGCCGCGAGGAATTGGTGCGCATCGGGGCGCTAACGGCGCGTTTTCTGCGCCGCACGGGGCACGAGCTTCCGCGGATTGCTCTCGCCGGGTTCAATCCGCACAACGGCGAGGGCGGGGCCTTCGGCGATGAGGAGTCGCGCCTGATTGCTCCGGCGGCGGAGGAGCTGCGCCGCCTGCACCCCGAGGCTCAGTTCAGCGGGCCCTGCGTGCCGGACTGCGTGTATCGCGATGCGCTCAACGGGCTCTACGATGCCGTGCTGGCGCCTTACCACGATCAGGCGCTCATTGCACTCAAGCTGGTTGACTTCGAGACGGCCGTCAATGCGACGATCGGCCTGCCCCGCCTGCGCGTGAGCCCCGATCACGGGACGGCTTTCAACATCGCCGGCAAGGGGCTGGCCAATCCTTCCAGCACGGTACGAGCCTTTGAGTTGGCGCTGCGCAGTGTCGCGATTTGAGCGCTAAAATCCCGTGTCCGGTATGTCAAATACCGCTTTAGGGTTGACCTGATGTGACTTTCTGTGGTAAAGTCGGCTTCAGGTTGAAGCCGGGCAGGCTGCCTTTCCACGAGACTTTTGTGCTATGAGACCGAAAATGGTAGATCTGGGCGATTATATCCCGGGAGGAAAGTATGTTCCGTCATGGCTGCTCAACCTCGGCGAGCGCTATCTGGGCTTTCATGCGCTCAATAAGGCTCATGCGCGCATTGAGGAGGATATGGAGGCCGGGAGCGGGGAGAATTTCTTCCGCTTGGCCTGCCACTATCTTCCGCTGCACTATTCGTTGACCGGGCTGGAGAATGTTCCGAAGGTCGGGCCTTGCGTCATTGTGTCCAATCACCCGCACGGCATGTCCGATGGGCTGATGTTCGGCGATATTGCGATGATGGTGCGCGATGATATTCGCATTATTGTCAATGAGTTTCTGGACTGCGTGCGCGGGATGCGCCCCTACGAGATCAAGGTTGATGTCTACGGCGGCGAGGAGGCGACGCGGGCTAATCTGGCTTCGATGCGCGAGATTCTGCGCTGGCTGAAGGACGGGCACTGCATTCTGGTCTTTCCGAGCGGTTCGGCGGCGACTTATTCGCGCCGCGATCGCCGCGTGGTCGATGATCCTTGGCAGACGAATATTGCGTCGCTGATTCGCAAGACGAGCGCGACGGTGGTTCCGATGCATATCTCGGGCCACACGGGGCTTCTCTTCCAGCTGGTGAGCCTGATGGCCAAGGGCAAGCGCGCCGGGCTGCTGCCGCGCGAGATTAAGCGGGACTGCCGCATGCGCCACACGATTCACCTCGGCAAGCCGATTTCTCCGTCGGAGATGCGCCTGCTGGGCAGCGATGAGGCGCTGAGTGATTATCTGCGCCTGCGTACGATGCTGCTTCGCTACCCGGGTACGCCTCACGGCAGCGTGATGGAGATTCCCCCGCTCGAGCAACCCGGCGGACGTCGCGAGGCGCCGGCGGAGGAGGCCGCGGTGACGGCTCCGCCCAAGCACGCGCCGATTGATGAGGGAGCGCACGCCGAGGCGCTCGAGGCGGAGATCCGCGCGCTGCCGGAGGAGTGTCTGATTTATCGCTCAGAGGCCAATCCCCTCTGCATCTACGCGATCGAGGCTCACCACTCGCCTCTGCTGATGAAGGAGCTGGGTATTCAGCGCGAGCGCACGTTCCGCGCGGTCGGCGAGGGGACGGGAACGGGCTGCGACCTCGATCGCTTTGATGATACCTACACGCAGCTGATTATGTGGGATATGAAGAGCCGACGCCTCGCCGGGGCTTACCGCATCGGCCGGGTGGACAAGATTATCGAGAAGCACGGTATCGAGGGGCTCTACAACGCGGACTTTTTCCGCTTCGGTTCCCGCATGCGCAGCATTTTCCCCCAGAGTCTCGAGATGGGTCGCGCTTTTATCACGCCGGAGTATCAACGGCTCGCCGGCTCGCTCGATACGCTTTGGATGGGTATCGGCCATTTCATTAACCGTTACCCGAATTACCGCTATCTTTTCGGGACGGTGAGTATTTCCTGCGCCTACTGCGAGACCTCGCGCGCGCTGATGCTGGCCTGCCTGCAGCAGCACTACATGGACGAACAGCTGGCGGGTGATGCGGTGGCGCTGACGCCGCCGACGGATTTGACTCTCTACAGCGAGGATCGGCGCTTGATCGAGTCGGCCGTTCCCGATCTTCAGGTACTCAATACGGTGGTTGCCGGGCTTGAGCCCGACGGAAAGGGCATCCCGGTGTTGCTCCGCCAGTATATTCGACTCGGCGGCCGCATGGTGTCTTTCAACATCGACGCCGGGTTCGGCAATACGCTCGACTGCCTCGTGGTGACGGATCTTCAGAATACGCCCGAGCGGCTTTTCCGCCGTTATCGCGGGGTTCATGCCGCGCGTCCCGAAGAAGAGAAAGCTTGACAGCACCAATAAAATAGTGCAGAATCAGCTTCAGTGAATTCGGCTTCTTCCAAGGTGTCCACATGGCTCGGCATCGGCATCGTCACAGGGATGCTGATGCCCGGTTTTCAGACGGCTGCGGAGGATGAGCGGCCGGATCTTCTGCCGCTGCCGTCCGATTCTTTCCGGACGCCGAGTACTGATTCGCCCTTTGGGGATATCAATCAGCGCAGCATTGAGGAGCTGGGCAGTTTTTCGAAGATTCAGGTCCCGGATAAGGCTCAGATTATCAGTGCCAACGGGTCTATTGAGTACAGTTCGGACGGCCATACCGTCGTCTACAGCAACCCGCAGTCGGGCGTTCGCCTGATTACGGAAGACGGTCTCGATCTGCAGAGCCGGAGTGTTCGCATGAATCTCGACAGCAAGGTCGCGGGCTTGGAGGGTCCGGTGACGATCTATCAGGGCGAGGTGCTGATTTTGGCGGAGTCCGCCGTTTATGATTGGGAGAAGCAGAGTGTTAAAGCCAAGGGCGTGAAGGCCAAGATTCAGGGTCTGATTCTGCGCAGCGATGAGGCTTCGATCGAGGTTCTCCCCAACAAGAGTCAACACATCAGCTTCCACCGTCCCTTCTTCACGATGGAGGATGTGGAGCAGCCTCAGGCATGGTTCGGTGCTCGCGAGGTTTCGGTTCGCACCGGAGAGACGATTTCCGTCGACAGTTTGAGTCTCAAGGTGGAGGACAACGAGTTCCGCGTGCCGCTGCTGGGTTGGTTCGCCTTCACGCACTCGCTCAATCCGCGCGAGGGTTATTTGCCGATGATCGGTTCGCGCTCGACTTGGGGTGCATACTGGCTCAATCAGTACGGTTTTCTGGTGGGCAACAGGCGCGTCAAGAACGGGGTGCCGACGGCTGATTACCTGATTACAACGAGGCTGGACGCGCGAGCGCGTCGAGGCTTGGCGGTGGGGCTCGATGCCGAGGAGCTTGAGATGGCTCAGCGCTACCCGGAGATGAAGGGTTTGTCTCTGTATTACGCTCAGGATTCCGACCCGAATATCAACCCGACCAATATTCCCCGCGAGCCCATCGACCACGAGCGTTACCGCATTGCGCTTCAAACCTACAAGCCCTTGCTGGACAAGGGAAAGTCCGGGACGCTCTCTCTGGCGACCAACATCAATATTTTGAGTGATCGCTACATGCTGCGCGACTTTTACGAGGAGCTCGGACGCACGGATGACAAGCCGGACAATACGGTGAGGCTCGAGTGGGTTCAGCCCCGGGGGCAGGTGATGTTCAACACGCGCTTCGCTCCGAACGATTACTATACGTCGGAGACGCGCTTCGAGCTCTCCGGCTACCGCGTGCGCTCCATCATCGGCAATTCGGGTATCGCCTATGAGACGAACAACACCTTCGGTTTCATGCGTCAGGAGGTTCCCGCACATTTGAGGGGTGAGTATGAGTTTGCGCTCGATCAGATCTCGGATCCGTCGGTTCGCAACTACTATGAGCGCCTGCTCAATGATCACGGCTTCTTCCGCCTCAACAGCACGCACGAGTTTTCGACCTCGCTCAACTTGCTGGGCTTCCTGAACGTCACGCCCAAGCTGGGCGCGGCTTATGCGGGTTATTATAACGTCGAGCGCGCGGGTACGGACAATCGTTTCCTGGGTTATATGGGCTGCGATTTTGATATGAAGTTGCACCGGACCTACAATTCTTTTTCTCTGCCGCGCTACGAGATGCGGACGCTCACGCATCTGATTCAGCCCTATGCCAGTCTTTCGGTCGGTTCGATTTCTTCTTCCGATCCCTTGGTGCCTCAGCTCGACAGCTGGTCGAGCACGCTGAGCGGTTCGACGATCAACCCCATGCCCCTCGATCTTTGCAGCTTTACGGGTATCGACAGCTGGGGCGACTGGACAATCTGGCGCATGGGTGTTCACAATCGCTTCACGACGCTGGTCGACGGGGCGCCGCGCGCGGTGCTCGACTGGAATGTCTTCTTCGACTACAACGCTTCCAACCCCAATACGCCCAATAAGTTCTCGAATCTCTACTCGCTTATTCGCTTCACGCCGACGGATCGTCTGACCTGCCGCATCGAGACGCAATCTCCGGTCTTCGGCAACAGCGATGGCTTTGAGCAGAATAACCTGAGTCTGGATTACCAGCCTACTCCTTGGTTGGAAACGTCCATCGGGCTGCGCCAGCTCAGCGGACACCCCGTTCTCGAGGACAGCCGGCAGACGTATATCCAAACCAACTTGCGCCTCAACGATCGCTATACGATCGCCGGGCGCTGGAACTGGGATCTTGAAGAGAAGTGCCTGCCCATCCAACAGTATTCGATCTTCCGCCACTCCGGCCCGTGGCACATCGGCGCAACGCTTTACTTCCGCGATAACGGCGGTAAGAAGGAGACGGGATTCGGCATTTCGTTCACGCTCAGCGAAACGGGAGCGGCCGTTCCCATCAATTTCCTGTGATTCTTCCCCCGCCCTTCCCCACCCTCAACGTCGCTCATGAACGGACCAGCATCCCACAGTCGACTCTCTGAGCTGGCGGGCGACAGTCTCGAGCTGAGGGTGCTTTCCGGTATCTCGCGCGTTTTGGTCGGGCAGCGCGAGGTGGCGGGGCTGCTTGAGCATATTTTGCAGGTGCTGGAGGATAATCTCGGTTTCAGGCAGGGGGCGCTCTGCCTGCTGCAGGAGGATCAGCTGGTGATCGAGGCGTCCTACGGGCTTTCCGATGAGGAGAAGGCGCTGGGCACCTACCATCTCGGCGAGGGCATCACCGGGCAGGTCGGCAAGACCGGGCAACCGGCCGTGATTGCCAACACGGCGCAGAGCCGCAATTTTCTGAACCGCACGGGGGCTCTGCACGACGACATGAGTGAGTCGTTTCTCTGTGTGGCCATCAAGCACAGCGGGCAGATTATCGGCACGCTTTCTCTGGCGTTCGCGGTGCTGCCGGCGGAGACGCTCGCGAAGCTCATCAATCTGATGGAGGTGGTGGCGAATATTCTCGCCGATGCCGTGGCTTCCGTCCGCGAGCAGGTGGAGGAGCGCCAGCTGCTGGAGCGCGAGAATGATCGCATGCGCTACGAATTGGGCGAGAATGCGAATTTTCGCAACATCATCGGGCATTCTTCCGCGATGCGCAGTGTGTATCTGGAGATGGCGAAGGTGGCTCGCTCGTCGGCGACGGTGCTGCTGCTCGGTGAGTCGGGCACGGGCAAGGAGCTGCTGGCACAGAATATTCACTACGCGTCGGATCGGCGCGACGGTCCCTTTGTCGCCGTCAACTGTGCGGCGCTGCCGGAGGGCTTGATTGAGTCCGAGCTTTTCGGGCATGAGAAGGGGGCCTTCACGGGTGCGATCAAGCAGCGCATCGGCCGCTTTGAGGAGGCGTCCGCCGGCACGCTCTTTCTGGATGAAATCGGCGATATTCCGGTTCAAACGCAGGTGAAGCTGCTGCGGGTGCTGCAGGAGAAGGTCTTTGAGCGCGTGGGCTCTCAGCAGCCCATTCGCACCAATGCCCGCATCATCGCCGCGACGTCGCGCGATCTTGAGAAGATGAAGGAGCAGGGCAGTTTTCGCGAAGATCTGTATTACCGCCTCGCCGTGCTGCCGATCGTCGTGCCGCCGCTGCGCAGTCGCAAGGTTGATATTATCTCGCTGGCGGATTTCTTTCTCACCAAGTACAACAAGCAATATCACAAGAATGTGCTGCGTCTTTCGACGCCGGCCATCAATATGTTGATGAGCTACCACTGGCCCGGCAATGTCCGCGAGCTCGAGAACATGATCGAGCGCGCGGTGATCATGTCCAACAGCAGCGTCATCAACGCCATCGATCTGCCGCCATCGCTGCAGACGGCGGCCGCGACGGGAACGGAGAGCATCCGGCCCAATGTGCAGCAGAGCCGCGAGGGTGCCGGTATCGAGACGCTCACGGCGGCTTTCGAAACGGAGTTGATCACCGATGCGCTCAAACGCAGCCGCGGCAATATCTCAGCGGCGGCTCGCGACCTGTGCACGACGCTGCGCAAGCTCCACTACCGCATCCGGCAGCTGCACATCGACCCGACGCAGTACCGTTGAGAGGCGGGCTCATTCGCCTTCCCTCTCTCCTGCTAAAACGCATCACACGCCGCCCTTCCCTCCCGGCCCCGCGGCAGAGGCGTCGATACCCGCAGGCCGCTCACGCGCGGCAGAGCCCTGCGCGGCCGTCGAGGAGCGAACGGCGTTGCGGCTTTCTCTTCGGCGAGCTTTCATGCTCAGCGGGATTCGGCATGTTTCAGACGGGTCTATTTTTATATTGCGTATTATCCTTTTTATCCTTGCAATTTCATCAGGAATAGGGCATTATGTCTCCGTCAAGCATCGTCACCATGCATCAAACTCATCTCAAAATCGGCATTATTCAAAGTTTTCCGCTCACGGCCGACTTCTCAGGCAACCTGCGGCGCGTGGTGCAGGGCTACCGCGAATGTCTGGATCGCGGGGCCGAACTCGTTGTTGCCCCGGCGACGGCACTTTGCGGACTGGCACCGATGGATCTGGCGGGGCGGCGATCGTTCATGGCGCAGACCCGCGATGCCCTTAATGCTCTGGCGGCCGAGCTGAGTGATACGCCTCTGTTGCTGGGGGCTTGGTCGTCTCTGCTGCCCGATGAGGCCGAGGCGAGGGCACGGGTGCTGACGAGCTTTGAGGTCGATCCGACGGAGCGGGTTGAGAGTCTGACGCCGGCAAGTGTTGTGACGCCTTTTCTGCTGTGTCGGGATAGCGTGACGGAGCTCGGTGATGCCGAGCTGAGCGATATGCTGGGCCGGCGCGTTTACGTCGATATCAACGATAATCTCACGCTGCTCGAGGAGGGGGAGAGGCCCGACCTCATCATCCACCTTGCCACGGGAGCTTGGCATCGTCGCAGCCGCCGGCGCGAGGAGGAGCGCTGCCGCTGGGAGGCTCGCCACCACCACTGCCCCGTCGTTTGCTGCCGCGCCGTGGGAACGGCTGAGGGGCAGGTTTACGGCGGCAGTTCGATTGTCTGCTCGTCTGAGGGCGAGGTTCTGATGCGCCTGCCGGCTTTTCAGGAGATGAACGCCGTGGCGGATACGGTCAGGGCGGCTCGGCGCTCGGCGGCGGAGGGTTCCGAGCAGGATGAGATGGCCGAGGCGATCTGCCGCGGGATTGCGGACAGCGTGCACGGCCGCGACTATGCCGGGGTCTGTATTTTGGGGGATTTGAGGCATTCTGCGCTTCTGGCGGCGCTCTGCGCCAAGACGATAGGCCCCGAGCGGGTGCTCTGCGTCAGTTTTGATCTTTCTTCCGGCGCTGCTTCGGGCGTTCTCCGCGTGCCAGGGGTTCGCCGCATGCAATGGGATCTCGAGCCGCTGATGCAGGCTCTGCCGCGGGAGCTCGATGAGCTTGCCCGCGAGGCGGCGCGGCCGCGTCTCGCGGGGGCTCTGCTCAGCTCGCTGGCGGAGCAGGAGGGGCTCTTGCTGCTCTCGCCTCTGAGTCGGCAGGAGCTGATGACGGGTCAATTCACTCTTTACGGCGAGAGCTGCGGGGGGTTGCTGCCATTCGGTGAGCTATATGATCACGAGCTTGCCGGGCTCGGTGCAAGGATGGGGCTTGCCCCTGCTCCCGACGGCGCGGCGGAAGACCGCGAGCAGCGCATTGCTCTCATTATTCATGAAATGGCCAACCTCAATCACAGCCCGGGCAGCCTGATTCATCAGGCCGGTCATTGCTACCCGGAGCACGAGGTGCGTTTTGTGCAGCGGCGCATGGCTGCCGGGGAGGCCGGCCGGCGGCAACTGCCGCCCGTGCTGCACCTGACGCCGGACTGCCAACAGCTCTACTTCCCCATCCGCCACCGGCTCAACGACTAATTCTGCGACGGAAGCGCCGCACAGCTCACAAGTCGGCAGCATCCCGCCCGCATCTCCCACCGCGCACAGCGAGAGAGGCCTGTACGACGACGCGAGCCGCAGCCGCCCACAGGGCGGCTGCGGCTCGCGCGTGCGACGGACGGCGCCTCAACTCGGGCGGTCGCCGTGAGATTCGGAGCGCCCGATGCCGCAACTGCCGCTCCGCGACGAGAGGGCGAGGAAAAAGAGCGTCCAACCGGAAAAAATCATCTCGACGGCAATGAGGGTACCGATAAGCCAGAGCGAACTGCCGGGCCAGCCCCAAATCACCATCAGCCCAAGCGCGATCGAAACCACGGCATTGAAGAAACGCCAAGGGCTGCCGGCAGAGCGGCGCATGGCAATCGCCACGATGAAGCGAATGATACCGCCGATGAGCAGAGCGAGACCAATCACCAAGGTCCAGAGCTCAAGCGACGGAACAGTCATCGAGACCATCGACCAGCCGAGAATCAGATAAACGATACCGGCGAGCAAATTCCACAGGCGGCTGCCGGGGCGAAACACTTGAATGAGGCGCATCAGACCAACGGCCATCAGCACGAATCCGCCCACCCAAACAGCCGAGGCGCCCAGCAGGAAAGGGAAGCTGAGCAGGATGAAGCCCAAGAAGAGCTCCAGCATGGCCATGATGCCCATCACCCAGGGATTGGTG
The DNA here is from genome assembly GCF_944389695.1 of Candidatus Parakkermansia intestinigallinarum. Taxonomy (NCBI): domain Bacteria; kingdom Pseudomonadati; phylum Verrucomicrobiota; class Verrucomicrobiia; order Verrucomicrobiales; family Akkermansiaceae; genus Candidatus Parakkermansia; species Candidatus Parakkermansia intestinigallinarum. Next base: position 13,620 of record NZ_CALXNG010000027.1, on the reverse strand, counting down.
CAAAAGCGGCGCAGGCAGCAACATTTCTCACTCATGGCAGCAGCAGCGTTCAAAGCGTTCTTCGACGGCGCACCAGTCGACCATGCGGAGGAAGGCGTCGACGTAGCCGGCGCGGTTGTTGCGGTAGCGCAGGTAGTAGGCATGCTCCCAGACGTCGCAGACGAGCAGCGGCCTCATCGCCGGCACGAGCACATCCTGGTGGCGGCAAATTCCCGTCACCATCAGGCGGCCGCTGACAGGATCCGCTGCGAGCACGCCCCATCCGCTCCCCTGCACCGCCAGCGTGACCGCGCGAAACACGCGCAGCATCCCCTCCATCGTGCCGAAGCTCGCGTTGATGGCGTCGGCCAGTCTGCCGGTCGGCGACGGCATCGGGTGCGGGCTGAGGTTCAGCCAGTAGAGCATGTGCAGGATGTGACCGCCGAGGTTGAAGGCCAAGTTTCGCGAGGCATCGGGCGCGGCATCGGGGCTCAGCTCGCCGAGCGCGACGCGCCGCAGCACCCCCGCAGCGGCATTGGCGCCGGCCACATAGGCGGCGTGGTGGCGGTCGTGGTGCAGCAGCACCGTTTCCGCATCGAGAAAGGGCTCCATCGCTTCCGGAGCCCAAGGCAGAGGCGGCAGGATGTAGTGGCCGTCCTCGTATCCCTGATTCAGGCAAAGGCAATTCATAGCGAAGATGCTGACAGCCCGGAGAGGCGCTGCGCTCAATAACAATCAGATTTCAGCCGCCTCTCCGTTTTATTCGATATCGACGGTGACGACGGTCGTGTTGTCCGCCCACTCTTTTTCGAGGCGGCGGCAGGCATCGACGAGGAGCGAGGCGAGCGGGGCGCTACGGTCGTTGAGCAGGAGGCGCGTCTCCGGGGAGAGAGAGGGCTGCTGCAGCAGGTCGTCAGTGCCATCGGTGGCGAGGATGATGCGATCCCCGGGCAGCAGCGGGTAAGGCGTCGGCGGCACATCGACCATCGGCAGAGCATCGCCGGTCAGAGCCGAGCGCAGCTCGTGGCCGCGGCTCATGGCCTCGGCATGCGTCATGGCGCCGGACTGCACAAAATCGCGATAGATGGCGCGCATCGAGTGATCGGCGTTGAGCCTCACCAAGCGGTTGTTGCGCCAGAGAAACAGCGGCGAATCGCCCACGCTGGCCCACCACAGCACACCGGCTCCCACGAAGGCCGCCAGCAGAGTCGTACCGCCGAAGGCCCCCGTGCGCTCGCCGACGGCGGCGACGGCCTCATTGGCGTCATCGAGCGCCCAGCGCAGACGCTCGGCCACGGATCCGTCGGGGCGCTCCTCGAAGGCCACGACGAACTCCTCGGCAGCACGATGAGCGGAAAGAGCCCCGTAGGAGTGCCCGCCCATCCCGTCGCAGACAACGGCCAGCACGCCATTCGAGTAGCTCCGCACCACGTAATAATCCTCCTGCTTCTTGCGTCGCCCGATCCACTGAGCAATGTGCGCCTTCATAAAGCACCATCCCTATCACAATTCGGGCCTCAGAGCAAGCAGAAATTGCTCTGAGGCCCGCAAAAGTCACGGAAGCAATCAGGCTCGCGACTTGAGCTGCGGGAAGAGGATAATGTCGCGAATCGAGCCGGCTCCCGTCATGAGCATGCAGAGGCGATCGATACCGATGCCGATACCGCCGGCGCTGGGCATGCCGGACTCGAGCGTCTCGACGAAGTCGTAGTCAATCTTCTGCGTCTCCTCACCGGCCTGATGCTTCAGGCGCTCCATCTGTTCGACGGGGTCGTTCTGCTCGGAGTAACCGGGGCAGAGCTCTTGGCCGTTCATCACCAGCTCAAAGACATCGACCACATCGGGATTCTCGGGATTGGCCTTGGCCAGCGGCACGAGGTCGCGCGCCACGTGGCAGACAAACAGGGGGTTGGCCTGTTTCTCCTCGACGAGTTTCTCGTAGACCTGCTGCGTGACGGCCGTATCGTCAAGCTCTTCGCCGATCTGCACGCCGAGCTGATTGACGGCGCGGTCGCGGCGCTGCTCGGGCGTCAACTCGAACCAATCATCGCCGGCCACCTCGCGCACGAGGTCATTGTAATCGGCGCGGCGCCAAGGACGCGTCAGATCAACCGTCCAGCGCAGATTGCCGGATTCGTCAAACTGATCGAACTTGAGCGTCCCGAAGACCTTCTCGGCAATGGTAGTGATCATCTCCTCCATCATGTCGGCCATCGTCTCGTAGTCGCCGCCGGCCTCATAGACTTCGAGCACGGTGAACTCCGGGTTGTGGCGGCGATCGACGCCCTCGTTGCGGAAGTTGCGGTTGAGCTCGTACACCTTGGGGAAGCCGCCCACCATCAGGCGCTTGAGGAAAAGTTCGGGCGCGATGCGAAGCGTCACCCCCTTCTTGAGCGCGTTGTAATACGACTCGAAGGGCTTGGCGGCAGCACCGCCCGCCACATCCTGCAGCATCGGCGTCTCGACCTCCAGGAAACCGCGGGCGTTGAGGTAGTCGCGGATCTCGCGCACAATGCGCGAGCGCGCCACGAAGCGCCGGGCGCTCTCCTCGTTGCTCATGAGGTCGAGGTGGCGGCGGCGGTAGCGCATATCGGCGTCAGCCAGCCCGTGAAACTTGTCGGGCATCGGGCGCAGCGCCTTGGAGAGCACCTTGAAGGCATCGACCCGCACCGAGGGCTCGCCCGTGCGCGTGACGAACGTCTCGCCCTCGATGCCGATCCAGTCGCCGCGCTCCAGCAGCTTCCAGAGAGCCCAAGTCTCCTCCGAGCAGCTCTTTTTAGTGAGCATGCACTGAATCGAACCGCAAATGTCCGCCACGGTGAAGAACTGCGTGCGGCCCATGTCTCGCAGCGCGCTGATGCGGCCGAGGAATTTCACCCGCTTACCCTCGCAGAAGTCTGCCTTGATTTCCGCCGGACTCGTGGTGACATCGAAACGTCCGCCGTAGGGGTTAACCCCGAGAGCGCGAATCTTGCCCACCTTCTCACGGCGCACGGCAATCAGTTCCTCCTCAGAGGAACCCGGAGCGTTATTGGGTGAATCTGACATAGCGCGGCTATTATACGCCGACGCGCACAAATTGCCAGTCCAAATTCACGGCTAATCAAATTCCCGACTTGCGGCGAAAAGCGAAGAGCTTGCGCCCGGGCTCAATCCTTCGCCGAGCGCGGGTCGAGCGCGTCGCGCAGGCCGTCGCCGAGGAAGTTGAGCGCCAGCAGCGTCAGACAGAAAAACAGCGAGGGAAAAATCAGCAGCTCCGGCGTGACCTCCATGCGATCCGCCCCCTCCTTGATCAGCGTGCCCCACGACGAGTTCGGAGCCTTGACGCCGAGCCCGATGAAGCTCAGGGTCGATTCCGTCAGGATGATGCCGGGCACGGCCAGCGTCGTATAAACCACCACCGTGCCGAGCAGGTTCGGCGCAATGTGCCGCAGCAGGATACTCAGGTGCCCCAGCCCCAGCGAACGCGCCGCGAGGACGTACTCCTGAGACTTGATCTCCATCGTCTGCGTGCGCACAATGCGCGCCAGCGTCAGCCATCCCAGCGCGCCGATGGCGATGAAGAGCGGCACGAGCCCGAGGATGGGCGCCACGGTCTCGCGCGGCAGATGCAGAGACTCAACCATCCACTGCGTCAGCTGCCGGCTCGGCTCTTCGATGCTGAGCGAAAAGACGATGACCAGCACAATGAAGGGCAGCGCGAAGAGCACGTCGACCGCGCGCATCATCAGCGCATCGACCCTCCCGCCCGCATAGCCTGAAATCAGGCCGTAAATCAGCCCGATGACCAGCGCCACACCGGTCGCCACCAAGCCGACGAGCAGCGAGATGCGGCCGCCGTAGAGCACGCGAGCGAGCAGGTCGCGGCCCAGCTGATCCGTGCCGAAGGGATGCTCCCAACTGCAATCCGCCGCGATGTTGCCGAGGTCGGTGGCATTGGGGTTGGCGATGCAGGGGAAGAGGGGCAGCACAAAGCAGGCCAGCCCCATGAGCAGCAGAAACACCAGCGATGCCACCGCCGCGCGGTTGCGCATCAGCCGCTCGCGGGCATCAGCCCAGAGCGAATGACCGGCGTGAAAGGAAGTTTTGGAGTGCATCGTCATCATCAAGCCGCCCCGGAAGAGCGAAGTCGAGGGTTGAGGAAAAGCAGCGTGAGATCCACCGCCAGATTGGCCAGCACAATCAGCACGCCGTAACAGAGCACCAAGCCCTGAATCAGAAAGTAGTCGCGATCCGTCGTCGCGTTGACAAAGTGCAGCCCCATGCCCGGCACCTGGAAGCAGGTTTCAACCACGAACGACCCCGTGATCAAAGCGGCAAAGGCCGGCCCGAGGTAAGAGACCGCCGGCAGCAAGCCGCTGCGCAGCGCATGGACGAAAAGCACGCGCAGCGGGCGGCAGCCCTTCGCCCTCGCCGTGCGGATGAAATCCTGCGTCAGCACCTCGGCCATGCCGCCGCGCGTCAGGCGGGCCAGATAAGCCGCGTTGATCAGCCCGAGCGTCAGCGCCGGCAGCAGCGCGCAGAGCGGGTCGTCCCACCCCGCCACACTCAGCCCGGGCACGTGCATGCCCAGCGTCATCCCCAGCAGCGGTGCAATCACGAAAGCAGGGATGCAGATTCCCGCCATGGCGAAACACATCACCAGCGCATCGGGCCAGCGGTTGCGGTAGCAGGCGGCCAGCATGCCGGACGGAATGCCGATGCCGACGGCAATCAACATACCCAGCACCCCCAGCAGCAGCGAGACGGGAAAGGCCTGCGCCAGCAGCTCGCTCACCTGCACCCCTTCGCGCACGAGCGAGGGGCCGAAGTCCCCGTGCAGCAAAATCCCCTTCCAGTAATTGAAATACTGCACGAAAACGCCCTGATCCAGACCATAGAGAGCTTGGAGCTGCTCGGTCACATGCTCGGGCAGCTTGCGCTCGCCGAGGAAGGGATTGCCCGGCAGCGCACGCACCAGCAAAAAGGTGATGGTCTCGAGCACAAAGATGACGACCGCCCCCTGCAGGAGGCGCCTGAACAGCAGGCGCATCATCGCTCGCTCCCCCCTTCCCTCGAATGCGGCGCTGCGTCAGCCGCCGCACCGCTCGGCAGCAATTCGACGGCATCGAGCGGGTGATTGTCCAGCATCAGCGGGTACCACCCCCGCACGCGCGGGCTCTTCATGTAGGTGCGCTCGCTCCAGTAGAGCGGAATCACCGGCTGTTCGCGCAGCATCATGCGCTCGGCGCGGCGCAGGTGCTCCAGGCGCTGCTCGGGCTCTGCGCTTGCGCGGGCGGCATCGACCTCCGCATCGTAGGCGGCACGGCCCCAGCCCGTGCAGTTGTTGCCGCTGCCGCTGCACCAGAGCTCGACAAAGGTCGCCGGGTCGAGGTAATCGCCGCTCCAGGAAGACGACGAAATGTCGTAGTCCATATTCTGCTGCGCCGCCTTGTAGGCCGACCACTCGCAGGAGCGAATCTCGACGTGAATGCCCAGCGCCTTCATCCACATCGCCTGAATCGTCTCGGCCATCAGCCGTTGCACATCGCGCGAACTCGTCATCAGCTCCAGCGTCGGGAAGCCGCGGCCGTCCGGGTAGCCGGCCTCGGCCAGCAGGCGGCGGGCCTCCGTCTCGCGCTCGCCCTGCGAGCGAGCGGACTCACCGCCGTCATCGAGCGCGTAGCCGGCGCCCGGCGGCGTAAAGGTGAAGGCGGACTTCCCGGCGCCCCGCACAACGCGCTGCACCAGCATCTCGCGGTCGACGGCCAGCGAAAGCGCCCGGCGGACGCGCTGATCGGCAAGCGGTCCGCGCGTCGTATTCAGGCGGTAAAAAATCGTGCAGTAGTAATCATCGCGGCAGAAGCTCCCGGGCTCCCGGCTCGCGGCCATCTCCAGCATCTCGGGCGGCACATTGTTCGTGATGTGCAGCTTGCCGCCGAAGTACATGCGCGTCTCCGTATAGCCGTTGACGACGGGCAGAAAGCGAATACCGCGATTCTTCACCTCACCCGCGCGCCAGTAATTCGGGTTGGGGCGCACCGACAAGTGGTCATTGAACACGCGCTCCTCGGGCACGTAAGCGCCGTTGCCCACCCAATTCTCCGGCCGCGTCCACGCACTGCGCCGATCCAGCATCCCCCCGTGCGCCTCCACCGCGTGCTCCGGCACGGGGAACCACGTAAAATGCATCAGCAGGTACGGCAGCTGCGGCATCGGGCCGCTGAGCGTCAGCACCAGCGTGCGGTCGTCGGGCGTGCGCACGCCCACCGCCTCCCAAGGAGCCTGCCCCTTGTTGTAAGCCTCCGCGCCGCACAGAGGGTAAAGCATCTCGGCGTACTTGCCGCCGAAGGCCGGGTGCAGCAAGCGGCGATAGGCATAAGCGAAATCCTGTGCGCGCACGGGGCGCCCGTCGCTCCACTGCGCCTCGCGCAGGTGAAACGTCCATTCGTCGGCATCGGCGTTGTGCTCCCACCGCTCCGCCATACCCGGGTGCACGACGGTATCGTCGCGGGCATCGGGGCGCACGAGCCCCTCGAGCAGAGCCGAGATAATCTTGCCGTCGGCCACCGCCGTCGCCTTGTGCGGGTCGAGGTTCTGCGGCTCCTGATTATTGCCGATCACCAACACACCCTCATCGGCCGCGCGCTCGGCAGAGCTGCGACCATCTCCGCAGGCGGGGATGAGACAGGCAAGCACGAGGCCCAGCAGGCGAGAGCAGCGCAGCATACGGCCGTCATTCTACCATACCGACCCGCCCCCTGCAAGCCCCGAGACAAAGCGACAAAAGCCTCCGCGCACCGCCGCCCCGTTCCCGCCGCCGCTGTCCCTCGGCCGCGGCAAAGCCCGGACGGCTCGCAAAAGCCCGCCGCCGTCCCGCAAAGGCCGACGAGCCGCGAAAAAACACCGCATGCAGCACTAATCGCTTGCACCTCACGCGCCCTTCGTGATACAGTGCTGCCATGAGCTCCTTACGCCCCCTCCTCGCAGCACTGATACTCCTCTCCGGTGCAGCCTCAGCACAAATTTCGGCGCCCCGCGCCCACAGCGACCTCATGCAGGGATTTGATCTCGGCGGAGTGTCCGGCGGAGCCCCTCAGACCAACGACAAGCTGAGCCTCTCGGCTCTCGCAAGCGTGCAGGCCTACGAGAGCGGCAAGCCCTTCTTCATCGCCGCCGAAGTGCAAATTCAGGAGCCTTGGCACGCCTACTTCCGCAACCCCGGCTCCATCGGTCTGCCCATGGAGCTGGCGCTCAACGCACCCGCCGGATTCAAGGTCGAGGGGCCCTTCTGGCAGCCGCCCCACCGCGTCGAGGGGCTCTACACCAGCTACGCCTACGAGCGCAAGGCCATCGCCGTCTGGAAAGTCACGCCTGAGGCCGGAGCCCCGGCCGAGGCGAGCTTCGCCGTCAGCGGCACGGCTCAGCTCTGCTGCGAGACGGGTTGCGACCAGCCCGCCGACATCGGCACCGAGCTCACGCTCGCCGCAGGCGCGGCCGAGGCCAACGCCGCATGGCAGCAGCAGGAGCAGCGCGTCGAGCGCCTCGGCGACAGCCCGCTGACCGTCACGGCGACGCAGGATACCGACAGCGTGACGCTGCGCTTGGAGGGCAGCGCCGCGGGCGACATCCGCTCCGCCTACTTCTTCTCCGACGACAGCAACATCGCCCCGCAGACCGAGCAGACGCTCAGCCGCGACGGCGACGCCTACACGCTCAAACTCACGCGCAACGACGGCAGCGAAGCGCTCTACCCGCTGGCCGACGAGACGCAGAAGAGCCAACCCCTCGCCCGCCTCTCGGGCATCCTCAGCTACAACGACAGCTTCTGCACGGTCGATATCGACCTGAGTCAACCCAGCGCCGCCGATAACGCCGCAGCGCCGAGCAGCGACGCGGACAAGCCTGCGCCGAGCGACCAAGAAGAAACGGCTGACCTCGATGGCGAGGCTTCCGGCGACCAAGGGGAGGCGGCTGAACCTGCTGCCGACGCGTCTGCAGCAGACAAGCCCTCGACTCCGGCGCCCGGCTCGGGCCTCATCGGTACGGGACTCGGCAACGGCTCCTTGGGCACGGGAATCGGCGGCAGTCCCTTCGGCTCGGGCGTTTCCGCTCTGCCGGGCGCGGACAGCGGAGCGGCCGACGCCGCGACGGGCGAGAAGCTGAGTCTCTCGGCTCTCGCAAGCGTGCAGGCCTACGAGAGCGGCAAGCCCTTCTTCATCGCCGCCGAGGTGCAAATTCAGGAGCCTTGGCACGCCTACTTCCGCAACCCCGGCTCCATCGGTCTGCCCATGGAGCTGGCGCTCAACGCACCCGCCGGATTCAAGGTCGAGGGGCCCTTCTGGCAGCCGCCCCACCGCGTCGAGGGGCTCTACACCAGCTACGCCTACGAGCGCAAGGCCATCGCCGTCTGGAAAGTCACGCCTGAGGCCGGAGCCCCGGCCGAGGCGAGCTTCGCCGTCAGCGGCACGGCTCAGCTCTGCTGCGAGACGGGTTGCGACCAGCCCGCCGACATCGGCACCGAGCTCACGCTCGCCGCAGGCGCGGCCGAGGCCAACGCCGCATGGCAGCAGCAGGAGCAGCGCGTCGAGCGCCTCGGCGACAGCCCGCTGACCGTCACGGCGACGCAGGATACCGACAGCGTGACGCTGCGCTTGGAGGGCAGCGCCGCGGGCGACATCCGCTCCGCCTACTTCTTCTCCGACGACAGCAACATCGCCCCGCAGACCGAGCAGACGCTCAGCCGCGACGGCGACGCCTACACGCTCAAACTCACGCGCAACGACGGCAGCGAAGCGCTCTACCCGCTGGCCGACGAGACGCAGAAGGGCCAACCGCTCGCCCGCCTCTCGGGCATCCTCAGCTACAACGACAGCTTCTGCACGGTCGATATCGACCTGAGCCAACCCAGCACCGCCGATAACGCCGCAGCAGCGAGCGGCGACAAAGCGGCTGCCGGAGACGCGAATAAGCCCGAGCCGAGCGCCGAAGAAGCGGCAGGCGGCAAGGGCGAAGCACCGGCAAGCGACACGGCAGCGGCGGCTTCAGCCGAAGAGTCCCCCGCCCTTTCCGTTCCGGCGGGCTTCGCCACCATCATCGGCTCGCTCTTCCTCGGCGGTCTCATTCTGAACCTGATGCCCTGCGTCTTCCCGGTCATCGGCCTCAAGATCATGAGCTTTGTCGAGATGGGCGGCGGGGATCGCCGCAAGGTGTTTGTGCACTCGCTGGCCTTCTCGCTGGGCATTCTGGTTTCGTTCTGGATTCTCGCGCTTCTCATTGTCATCTTCACCAACCTCGATACCTTCAGCGAGCTGCCGTGGACGCAGTGGTTCTCGGCCATAGTGAACGACAGCGGCTCCTCCGCCCGCTCCTGGGCCTCGTGGATGCAGAATCCTTGGGTTGTGTACGTGCTGGTGCTGCTGCTCATCACCCTCGGCCTGAGCATGTTCGGCCTCTTTGAAATCGGCGTGAGCGCGACCGGAGCCGGCCAGAACCTGCAGAACAAAGGCGGCCTCACGGGCTCCTTCTTCCAAGGGCTCTTCGTCACCGTCGTCGCCACGCCCTGCAGCGGCCCCTGCCTCGGCACGGCACTGCCGGCAGCCATGGCGATGCCCGGTATGTGGATGATTCTGGCGCTGACCTTCATGGCTCTCGGCCTCGCCTCGCCCTACATCGTCATGGGGCTCTTCCCCGCTCTGGCCAGCAAATTGCCCCGCCCGGGCGCATGGATGGAGTCGCTCAAGCAGGCGCTCTCCTTCCTGCTCTTCGCGGCTGCGGGCTGGTTCCTCGTCGTCTACCTCGCCTTCGTTCCCGATGCGGAAAGCGCGAAACTGCCGTGGATGCTCATGTCGCTCGTCGTCTACTGCGCGGCTTGGTGGGTCTACGGCCGCTGGTGCCCGCTGTACCGCAGCAAGCGCTCACGGGTCATCGGGCTTGTTGTCGCGCTGGCACTCGCCTTTGTCGGCGTCAAGTACTCGATGCCCGTCTTCCATTACGACAGCGATGAGGCAATCGAAGCGGCCAAGGGAGAGGCCGGCTACATCCTCGCTCAAGGGGAACACCCCGTCTGGAACACCTGGAGCTCGGAGCTCATGAACAAGGCCCTCAACGACGGCCACCCCGTCTACGTCGACTTCACCGCCACGTGGTGCGGCACCTGCCAAGTCAACAAGCAGGTCGCCTACACCAAGGAGGTCTGTGAGCTCTTCGAGAAAAACGGTGTCGTCCTCATGCGGGCCGACAAGACCAAGCCCAGCCCGGCCATCGACGCCGAACTGCGGCGCCTCAAGCGCGGCTCCGTGCCCACCAACGCTCTCTACCTGCCCGCCGAGCCCGCCGTCACGGCCGAGGTGCTCACGCCGGGCTACATGGTGGACTTCCTCAACTCGCATCTGAGCAACAATCAATGAGGCATCTCCTCCCGTAACGAAAACCCGGGTTCCTCCGTGCAGGAACCCGGGTTTTTCGTCTTTCGCTCCCTGTGCGCCGCATCATCCGCACGCCCCGTTTCCCGCGGGAGCAATCCGACCGTTTCGCGCGGGAGCCGTCCGGCAGTTCAGGGAGGAGCCTCGGGGGCTTGTTCGCCTAGCCGACGAGCTGTTGCTCCAGCCGCTCCCTGAGAGCCGTGAGATTCGGCAGGCGGCAGGCGGCGCGAGAGAAGTCGGAGGCTGCCGTCATGCGGTTCGGCACGGCGACGCAGGGAATGCCGGCGTTGGCCGCGGAGATAGTGCCGTTTTCAGAGTCTTCGACGACGAGACACTGCTCGCAGGGCAGGCCCAAACAATGCTGAGCCGCCAGAAAGAGGGCGGGATTCGGCTTGACGGGGTAGCCGTCGGTGCGCGTAAAGACGCCCTTGAAGCGGTTGATGATGCCGAGGCGCTCCAGCCAGCCGCCGACCCAGCGACGCGAGGAGGAGGAGGCGACGGTAAGCCCGATGCCCGCATCGCGGCACCAGTCGAGCAGCTCCCGAGCACCGGGCATGAGCCCCTGCTCGGCCAGATCGGCCTCGATCTGCGCTTGCCGGGCGGGAGTTTCGCGCTCCCAGTCGTAGTGTTTGCCGGTGAGGCTCTCCAAATGGCGGGCGGGATCCCAGTGCGAGTAGCCTGCCCCGAGGCAGGGGGCGTAGGTTTCGATGCTGATGTGCTGGCCCTCGCGCTCATAGAGCCGCACCCATGACTGATAAATGGCCCACTCGGTGTCGACGAGCACTCCGTCGAAGTCGAAGATGATGCCTCGGGTGTTTTTCATGGGGGTGATCGCGGCGCCTCACGGTATCAGGGGCGCCCGTGGACTTTGGCGGAAAGCCATTCGCGGAAGCTGCGGTGCGCGAGGTTGCGGCGGAAGAGGTAGAGAGCGACGCAGATATAGATGATGTTGGGCAGCCAGGCACTCAGCCAGGCGGGCAACAGCCCCGACGCCCCCAGCGAGGGGAAGACGCGGTAACAGAAGAGCATGAGAGCCGCCAGCAGAATGGCGATACCGATACCCTTCATCGCTCCGCGCCGCTGGAAAGTGACGGAGCTGGGGATGGCCAGCAGGACGAGCACGATGCAGGAGAAGATGCGCGCGATGCGCACGTGCCACTCGGTGCGGTAGTTGCGGCGGTCTTCGCGCGAGCCCGAGCCCGAGGCGATGAACTCATACATGGCGGAGGTGCCCATCGAGTCGACGCGGCCGCCGGTGGCGGGGCTGATGATCTGGTAGGGCTTTTCATCGAAGGCGCAGACGAGCTCGCCATGGTGGGCTTCGTCGCCGGGGCGCTCGGTCCGGGCGTGCTCGAGGTCGCGCACGTAGGCGTTGTGCAGGGTCCAAGTGGCATCCTGCTTGTTCCAAACGGCGCTCTCGGCGATGTATTGCAGGATGAGTTTGCCGGGGTTCTTGGGGTCAAACTGCTCGATGATGACGTCTTCCATGGGGCGGCCGGGGTCGGAGAAGCCGGCGGGGCGAGCGATGCGCCAGATGCGCGATTGGGCGTCGCTGCGGTAGACGATGGGAGCTTCGCTGCCGTCCTCACGCTGCTCCTGTTTGAGCATGATCTGGCGGTAGAGGAAGCCGTTGGGAGCCCAGTGGAAACCGAAAATGCCGTAGGCAAGCGCCCCGAGAGCGGAAAAGATGAAGATGGGAACGCAGAGGCGCACCAGAGAGCGCCCCGATTGCAGCATGCCCGTCAGCTCGCTGGTGCCCGAGAGGCGACTGAGGCACCAGAGCGCCCCCAGAAACAGGGTGTAGGGGAGGATCTGGTAGAGGAACATGGGCAGCTGCGTGCCGTAGAAGACGAAGGTTTCCAGCAGCGGGTTGTCGAAGCGCGTGCGGAACTTCTCCATATTGGCCGTGAAGTCCGCCAGTGTGTAGATCACCAGCAGAATGAGGGTGCAGAGCAGGAAGTAGTTGATGAAGTTGCGCGAAATGTAGCGATCCATCGTCCCCATGCAGACGTAGATCAGCGAGCCGATGAAGGGCAGAAAGCTCAACACGAGCAACAGAATGGGGCGGAAGAGCTGCTCGAGGGGGTAGCTTTCCGGCATGCCCGGCACCTCCCAGTGCATCTGCTCGAGCTCGCGCGGCACCAGCATGAAGGCCAGAGCTATGCCCAGCAGCAAAAAGAGCAGAGAGGGCAGGCACTTGCGTAGGAGGGTTTGCATCGCCGGAGGGGGGGGGGTGGAGGGAGAAGAGAGGGAGGAGAGAGGGGCCGCGGGGTGGATGGGGGGCGGGGCGAGGGAGCAGCGTAGAGAGTTTTCAGCAGCCGCGGGCGAGGCGATCCGCGAGGTATTCGGGCAGGCCCACGGCGCGCACGGCCTCCTGTGCCGCCGCGACGTCGTAGACGACGCGCTTGATCTTGACGCTGTGGTTCTCGGGGTCGTAAATGGCGTAGCAGGCGCGCGGGTCGTTGTCGCGGGGCTGGCCGACGGAGCCGACGTTGATGAAGTATTTGAAGTCGGGGTTGAGGACGAACTGCGTCTCTCCGCTGATGTAGAGGGCGTGACGCGAGTCGGTATCCTCAAAGGTGCGGTTGGAGGCCTTGTCCATGCAGAAGATGCGCGGCACATGCGTGTGGCCGTGAAAACAGAGGTTGGTGAACTGGCGACGGAAATTGGCCGTCGCGTCGTTGGCGTTGATGATGTAGTTCCAGGACTTGGGATAATCGAGCGACGAATGAACGATGGTGAACTTGGCCGATGCGGGCAGCGAGCCGCCCACCATGCGCATGTACTGCAGGCGCGACAGCCAAGTGAGCTGGTCTTCACTGAGTCGGCTGCGGGTCCATTCCATCGCCGCGCGGGCGAGGTCGTTCATGTTCATCTGCGTCGTCACGACGACCTCGGAGTCGTGGTTTCCCTTCACGACATCGCAGTTGCAGGAGCGGATGTAATCGAGGCATTCGGCCGGGTAGGCGTTGTAGCCCACGACGTCTCCCAAACACACCATGGAGTCACACTGCTCGGCCTGCACGTCTTCCATCACGGCATGCAAAGCGTGGAGGTTGGCGTGAATATCGCTTATAACCGCTATTCTTGACATCTTCTTGGGGTATTATTTCACAAAGTGCACGGCATGGCAAGCTCATTTTCGCCCGTTCCACACCTGCGCCACACCTGCGCATTGCGTCAAAATAAAACGCACCGAAGAAGCTCTCGGGAGAGAAACGCCGCAATGGCATTTTTA